>CAZCJT010000546.1:0-2231 GCA_964498565.1 uncultured Acidimicrobiaceae bacterium | reverse complement strand
AGGCGCGCAGCGCGGCGGCGAGGGCGCCGCCGGCCCGGCCGGCCCCGATGATGCGCACGTCGAAGGCCGACATGCTCGCTCCGTTCGCTCGTGGATCCAGCCCCGTGCGGGTGCCGGTCAGGGCACACGATATCGGTCTGCCGAACGGTCCCGTCCACCGAGCCTCGGTCTGGCCACTCCGTTCCTAGAGCGGTCCCAGACGGTCGACCGAGCCCTGGGCCTCCAGCTGCCACCCCTCGGGCGCGACGTCCGGCGCGACCTCGGACAGGGGCGCCAGCACGAAGCGGCGCTCGAACATGCGGGGATGGGGGACGGTGAGGTCGGGCTGGTCCATGTCGACGCCGTCGATCCACAGGACGTCGACGTCGAGTGTGCGCGGACCCCACCGGACGTCGCGGACGCGGCCGGCCGCCGACTCGATGCGCTGGCAGATCCCGAGGAGCTCGAGCGGCGTGATGGGCGTGGGGGCAGCGTCGGCCACCAGGGCATCGGCGGGCCGGGGAGCGCCGCCGGCCAGGACCACGGGGATGTCGAGGGCGACGACGACGTTGAGGTACCGGTCCTGGTCGGGGCCGCCGACCGGATCGGTCTCGTAGACGTCGGACACCGCCGTGACGCCGGGCAGGGAGACGATGGCGTCGCGCAGGTGGCCCCGCCGGTCGCCGAGGTTGGATCCGAGCCCGAGCAGGACCCGGGTCATCGGCCGGCCACGGTCACGCCCGAGTGCGGTGCAGGCGCACGGCGGTGGCCTCGACGTCGCGGGGGATCGGCGGGCGCAGCTTCGTGATGGTGACCGTGACGGCCTCGGTGCGGGGGTCGAGGTCGAGGACGGCATCGGCGGCCAGCGACGCCACCCGTTCGAGCAGCGCGACGGGTGCGTCGGCCACGGCGTCGGCGACCGCGATGGCGACGGCGCCGTAGTCGACGGTGTCGGCCACGTCGTCGGAGCGACCGGCGTCCTCGAGGTCGACGGTGAGGACGAGGTCGATCGAGAGCGGCTGGGCGTGCACCCGCTCGGCCTCGGGCACGCCGACGTTGGCGAGCACCCGCAGGCCCCGGATCTCGATGGCACCGCTGGTCATGGGTGGCTCACTCGTCGTCGGGTGCGGCGGCGGGGAGCGGATCGGGCTCGTCGACGGCGACGGTGGTGGTCCCCGGAGCGGGAAGCCGGGGCACGAGGGCCACGAGGCTCCGGGCGTCGGGGCCGAGCTGGCGGTGCAGCAGCTGCTCGACGATGGAGATGGCCTGCGGCCCGCCGGGCACCAGCTTGTTCCACAGCACGTACGCGGCCATCAGGCCGCTGAGGCGGTCGCCGAGCTCGTCCTGGTGCAGCACGAGCTTGCCGCCCTCGAGCAGCATCTGGCGCAGCTCGGGGAACAGGCGGCTGAGGTAGGCCTCCTGGTCGTCGCTGCGGGTGAACGGGCGGTGCCGCCACGGCATGCCCATCTCGTCGTAGTTGTGCAGGTTGTGCGGGGAGACGGCCAGCGAGACGACCATCGTGAAGCCCTGCTCGCGCAGCCAGATGATCTCCTCCTGGCGGCGCACCTTGCGGTGGTTGGCGCCGTAGCCGCCGGGGCGCTCGCACACGGCGAGCTTGCCCTGCAGGATCCAGGTGAAGTTGCGGGGCTCGATGCCCTGCGCCCACTTGCCGCGGAGCACCATCAGGCGGATCCCCGCCCAGGCGCAGCGAGGGCCGCGTCGAGTGCGGCCACCGTGGCGCGGACGTCGTGCACTCGGATCATGGCGGCACCCATCGTGGCAGCCCAGCAGGCGGTCGTGATCGATCCTTCCAGCCGGTCGTCCGGGCCCGGGCGCTCCTCGGTGCCGTCGGCCTCGGCCAGGACGGCGGCGAGGAACCCCTTCCGGCTGGTTCCCACCGCCACGGGGATGCCGGTGGCGACGAAGGCCTCGAGGGCGCCGAGGAGGGCCCAGTTGTGGTCGGGCGTCTTCCCGAACCCGATGCCCGGATCGACCCAGATCTCCCCGATGCCCGCCTCGCGACCCCGCCGGTGGGCGTCGACGAGGTGGTCGAGCACCTCGCGCACCACGTCGTCGTAGCGGGGCGCGTCCTGCATGGTGCCCGGCTCACCCTGCATGTGCATGGCCACCCATCCGGCGCCGCGGGCGGCGGCCACGTGCTCCAGCGAGGCGGAGACGTCGTTGACGATGGAGGCGCCGGCATCGACCGCCGCCTCGGCGACCGCGGCGTGGCGGGTGTCCACCGACAGTCG
>CAZCJT010000545.1:0-2233 GCA_964498565.1 uncultured Acidimicrobiaceae bacterium | reverse complement strand
GGCGTCGGCGCCGGAGGCGACGAGGACCATTCCGTGGACGCCGGCGAAGGGCGGCACGTCGACCGGGTCGCTGCCGGCGGCTGCGACCGCGTCGGGCGTGGCGAGCACGGCCGCACGGACCCCGAGGCTGTCGATGGGGCCGTCGGGGAGCAGGGGCGCCACGAGGTCAGGCGTCGGGGTCGAAGGTGGGCGTGATGCCCTGGGACTCGGCCTTGGCGAGCAGTCGCTCGACCTCGGCGTCGTCGACCGTCGTGGCCTCGTCGATCAGCATGATCGGGATGTCGTCCCGGATGGCGTAGGTCCGCTTGAGGCGGGGGTTGAGGAGCAGGTCCTCGTCCTCGAAGTAGTAGAGCGGGCCCTTGTCCTCGGGGCAGGCGAGGATGTCGAGCAGCAGCTGGTCGAGTGCCATGGGGACGTTCTAGCCCACGAAGTGGGAGCGGACTTCCTCGACCTTGGCGTCGCACTGCTCCCTCGTGGAGGCCTCGAGGTTCAGGCGCAGCAAGGGCTCGGTGTTGGACGGTCGCAGGTTGAACCACCAGTCGCCGAGGTCGACGGTGAGGCCGTCGAGCCGGTCCTGGTCGTGGCCGGCGTAGGCCTCGGCCACCCGGTCGATGACCGCGGCCGGATCGTCCACGGTGGTGTTGATCTCGCCCGAGGCGGCGTAGCGCTCGAAGGGCTTGCGCAGCTCGGACAGCTTCTGGCCGGTGCGGCTGAGCTGCTCGAGCACGACCAGGGACGCGATGGAACCCGAGTCGGCCCGCCAGTTCTCCCGGAAGTAGTAGTGCGCCGAGTGCTCACCGCCGAAGGCGGCACCGGTCTCGGCCATCGTCGCCTTGATGAAGCTGTGGCCGACCCGGGTGCGGATGGGGATGCCGCCGTTCTCGGTGACGACCTCGGGCACCGTCTTGGAGCAGATGAGGTTGTGCAGGATCGTGGCGCCCGGCTCCTTGTCGAGGATGCCCTTGGCGACGATGGCGGTGGTGATGGAGCCGGACACCGGTTGCCCCAGGTCGTCGACCAGGAACACCCGGTCGGCGTCGCCGTCGAAGGCCAGGCCGACGTCGGCGCCGACCTCGAGGACGCGAGCCTGGAGGTCGCGGAGGTTCTCGACGTCGATGGGGTCGGCCGGGTGGTTCGGGAAGGTGCCGTCCAGCTCGCCGTACATGACCTCGAGGTCGACCGGGAGCCCCTCGAACACCTTGGGCACCACGAGGCCGCCCATCCCGTTGGCGGTGTCGGCCACCACCTTCATCGGTACCAGCGCGGCGGTGTCGATGAAGCTGCGGACGTGGTCGGCGAAGGCGTCGAGGAGCTCGACGTCGTCGACCGTGCCGGCCTCGCCCTGCGGGGACAGGTCGTCCTCCAGGATCATGCGCTTGATCTCGTCCATGCCGGTGTCGGAACCGATGGGCTTGGCGCCGGCCAGCGTCATCTTGATGCCGTTGTACTGGGCCGGGTTGTGGCTGGCGGTGAACATCGCACCGGGCGCGTCGAGGCTGCCGGCGGCGAAGTACAGCATGTCGGTGGAGGCCAACCCGATGCGGGTGACGTCCATCCCCTGACTGGTGACCCCGTCGCAGAACGCATCGACCAGCTCGACGCCCGACGGGCGCATGTCCCGGCCGACCAGCACCCGCTCGTGGGGCTCGGGCCGGGTGCGCACGAAGCGGGCGAAGGCCACGCCGATCGAGCGGACCAGCTCGGCGTCGAGCTGATCGGGGGTCGTCCCGCGGATGTCGTACGCCTTGAAGACAGCATGGATGTCGGCCACGACGGAAGGGTGGCTGCCGCCGGCGCCGGTTGGCAAGCAGGCCGGCCCGTGCCGCTACGGGTCGGCGGGCTCGGGCACGACCGGGTCGGCGATGTCGTCCACCGGCCGCTCCCGGGTGGCGAAGAGCACCACGCCGGCCAGGACCGAGAGGGTGGCGAGGCCGATGACGCGGTCCATCGACGTGCCGACCAGGCCCACCGAGGCGGGGAGGTCGACGGCGGGGGCGATCAGGCCCGACAGCAGCTCGCGGATCCCGAGCCCGCCCGGGAAGATCCCGATGGCCGAGGCCGCGACCGTGGCCATGGAGAGCGACGTGGCCTGGGCGATGCTCGGGTCGAAGCCGAGGGCCCGGATCGTGAGGTAGAGGCGCACCGCCTTCACCAGCACCGACACCGCCTCGACGGCGACGAGCCGGCGCAGCACCGCGCCCACCGTCGGGCCCGCCAGGCGGCGCACGAGCGC
>CAZCJT010000544.1:0-2238 GCA_964498565.1 uncultured Acidimicrobiaceae bacterium | reverse complement strand
CGAGCGCGGCGAGGATGACCTGGCGGCGGTAGCGACCGTCGGCCAGCCGGCCGAGCACCGGCGTGACCACGGCGCCGGCGAGCAGCGCAGCGGTGAGACCCCACTGCGCCGTGCCGAGCGACACGTCGTACTCGTCGGCGACGGTCGGCACCATCGGGGAGCCGAGGCTGCTGACCACCGCCACGGCCAGGCCGATGGCCACCAGCTCGGGGACGAGCAGGCGCTCCCGCCAGCCTCCACCGTCGACGATGCGCGGTTCGGCAGGAGCCGACGCTGTCAGAGGCATCGCCGCTGGATCACCGCTCGATCGCCGGCCGACGTCACGGCGCTGACCCTACCGAGGTGGCGCTTCGGACCCCCAAGCCTCCGGGCCCGCCGGTCGCACGCCAGGAAGGAGCCATTGACGAACCGCGCCTCGCCAGCAAGGGTGCACGAAACAATCGCCATGGAGGTGACCCGTGCCCATCAACCCTGATGCCGTCGGAACCAAGTCAGATCCCCACACCGTCTCGTGGACGCCCCGGGACTGCGTCATCTACGCGCTGGGCGTCGGCGCCGGGACCGGTGAGCTGGAGTTCTCGACCTGGGACACGGCGAGCCAGCCCCAGCAGGTGCTCCCCACGTTCGCCGTCGTCGCCGGCGGCGGGAAGGTCGGCACCACCGAGGGAGGCAGCGGCGGCATGGGCCAGGGCGGACTGTTCGCCAAGCTCGGCGAGTTCAACTTCGCCATGCTCGTGCACGGCGAGCAGGGCATCAAGCTGGCCCGGCCCATACCCACATCGGGATCGGCCTCGATCACCACCGAGGTGACCGGCATCTACGACAAGGGCTCCGGTGCCGTGATCACCATGGAGGGGACGGCGGTCGACCCGTCCTCCGGGGACGCCATGTGGAAGACGACGTCATCGATCTTCATCCGGGGCGAGGGCGGCTGGGGCGGCGACCGTGGCCCGTCCGGACCACGGAACGTGGCGCCGGAGCGCGAGCCGGACCACACCGTCACCTACGCCACCCGCGAGGACCAGGCGCTGCTGTACCGCCTGTCCGGCGACGTGAACCCGCTGCACTCCGACCCCAGCTTCGCGGCGATGGGCGGCTTCGACCGCCCGATCCTGCACGGCCTGTGCACCTACGGGTTCACCGGCCGGGCGCTGGTGCACGCGCTGTGCGGCAGCGACCCGGCCCGGTTCCGGTCGATGGAAGGACGCTTCTCCAAGCCGGTGATGCCCGGTGAGGAGCTGACGGTGTCGATGTGGGTCGACGGCAGCGAGGCCGTGTTCCGGACCTCGACCCAGGACGGTTCGGTGGTCATCGACCAGGGCCGCTGCGTCTTCGGGTGATCGACGTGCTTCCGGCGGCGGGCGGGAGCGCCCTCCGCCGGCGGCTGATCCTCGGCCGGTGGGCCGGCCGGTCGGGTCAGGTCCAGCGGTACGTGACGCCGGTCATCTCCTCCGAGACGCGCCACAGGCGCTCGCCGTCGGCTTCACGGCGCGCCGCCTTGGAGGACCCGGCCTTCGCCGGGGAGCCACGCATCTCGAAGGGTCCGCCCGGACCGATGTAGTCGCCGCCCTCGACCCCGGGCGCCACCGCCGCGTAGAGCTGGGGCAGCGCGCCCCCCTCGGGCGACTGGGCCACGGCGACGTTGGCGAGCCGCATGGTCGCCGCCATCACCTTGTTCCCGGACATCTGCGGCCCGCGCTGCTGGAGCGCGGTGGACGCGTAGCCCGGGTGGGCCGCGGCCGACACCAACGAGGCGCCCGCTGCCCGCGCCCGCCGGTCGAGCTCGAAAATGAAGAGCAGGTTGGCCAGCTTGGACTGCCCGTACGCCTCCCACTTGCGGTAGCCGCGCTCGGCGTCCAGGTCGTCCCAGCGCATGCGCCCCATGCGGTGCATGAACGACGACGTGGTGACCACGCGGGGGCGCTCGGCCGCGAGCAGCACGGGCAGCAGCCGCCCGGTGAGCGCGAAGTGGCCGAGGTGGTTGGTGCCGAACTGGGCCTCGTGGCCCTGCGCCGTCCGCCGCAACGGGATCGCCATCACGCCGGCGTTGTTGAGGAGGATGTCGAGCCCCTCGACGCGACCGGCGACGTCCTCGGCGGCGGCCGCGACGCTGTCGAGGTCGGCCAGGTCGAGCCGGACGATCTCGGGCTCGGGGCCGGTGGCCTCCGCAGCAACGGTGCCCAGGGCCTTGCGGGCGCGCTCCTCGTCACGGCAGGCGAGCAGCACCCGGGCACCGGC
>CAZCJT010000543.1:0-2242 GCA_964498565.1 uncultured Acidimicrobiaceae bacterium | reverse complement strand
GGACCACCAGACCCTCTGCGATGCGCTCGCCGCCGTGCACCGCCCGCCGGGACGCCTGCGCCTGTCGGTCGACCCGCTGCGCATCTGACCCCGTCTCGTCTGACCTCAAGTTCGTTCTGGCCTACCGATTCCCTCGCCGGCGAGGGAATCGGTAGGCCAGAACGGTTCAGGGGCGGCGTGCTCGGAGCAGCCGGTAGCCCCGCTTCGACGCCAGGCGCTCGGTGGGGAAGCCCTGCTCGCCCAGCCAGCGCTGCATCGAATCGGCCCCGAGGTTCCGTCCCATCACCAGGACGGCCTGCCCGTCCGGGGTGAGCCGCTCGAACCACCGGAGCAGGAGGTCGTGGAGCGCGTCCTTGCCGATGCGGATGGGCGGGTTCGACCAGATCAGGTCGAAGCGCAGGGCGGGGTCGACCTCGTCCGGCGCGCACACCTCGATGTTCGTGCAGCCGAGCTCGGCGGCATTGCGGGCGCACAGCTCGCGGCTCCGCTCGTTGACGTCGACGGCGACCACCGACGCCTCCGGTCGCTCCCGGGCCAGCACCGTCGCGATGGGCCCGTAGCCGCACCCGAGGTCGAGGAACGTCCCCGCCGGGGGCGGCGCCGGCGCGGCGTCGAGGAGGAAGGCGGTGCCGGGGTCGAGCCGCTTCGGGCTGAAGGTCGCGGAGTCGGTGGCGAGCTGGAACCGGTCGCCATGGACGTCCACGACGACGTGGCCCGGCTTGCGCCGCGCGGTGGGCGACTCGGCGAAGTAGTGGCCGTCGGCACCGCCCGCGACGGGCTCGGTCGACGGCTGGTCCGGTGGGGCGGCCACGGCGGGCGACGGTAGCGTTGCCCTGTCATGAGCGCGCCCTACACCATCCGAGTCGTCGGCGATCCGGTGCTGCGCGCCGCCGCCGCCGAGGTCACCGACATCGACGGCAAGGTCGTGAAGCTGGCCCACGACATGCTCGAGACCATGTACGAGGCCCCGGGCCTGGGCCTCGCCGCGCCGCAGATCGGCGTCGGCAAGCGCCTCTTCGTCTACGACCTCGATCCCGAGGAGCGGGCGGCACCGCAGGTGCTCGTCAACCCGCGCATCGTGGAGTCCGACGGCGAGTGGACCTACCAGGAGGGCTGCCTTTCCATCCCCGGGCTGTCGTTCGAGATCGTGCGGCCCAAGGTCGTGCACCTGGTCGGCCTCGACCTCGACGGCAACGAGGTCTCGATCGAGGCCGACGAGCTGACGGCCCGGTTGTTCCAGCACGAGCTCGACCACCTCGACGGCGTCCTGATGACCGAGCGCATGGACCCCGACACCAAGAGGCTGGCGCTCAAGGAGATCCGCCGCATCCGCGACCAGGTCGAGGTCGCCCCCCGGGAGACGTCCGGCTTCTTCTCGTAGCCGGGCACCGAACCGTGCGCCCGCGCTCGCTCGTGTACCTCGGCACCCCGGCCATGTCGGTGCCGCCGCTGCGCGCCCTCCACGCCGCCGGGTTCCACATCCCCCTCGTGGTGACCAACCCGGACACGCGCCGGGGCCGGGGGAGCAGCACCGCGCCGAGCCCGGTCAAGGCCGCGGCCGCCGAGCTCGGGCTTGCCGTGTCCCAAGACGTCGACGACGTCCTCCATGCGGGTGCCGACCTCGGCGTGGTGGTGGCCTTCGGCCGGATCATCCGCCCCCACGTGCTCGACGCGCTCGACATGGTGAACCTGCACTTCTCCCTGTTGCCCCGCTGGCGCGGTGCCGCCCCGGTGGAGCGGGCGATCCTGGCCGGCGACGAGCGCACCGGCGTGGATCTGATGGTGGTCGAGGAGGGCCTGGACACGGGCGCCGTCCACGCCCGGGTCGAGCTCGCCATCGGACCGGACGAGACGGCCGACGAGCTGCGCGCCCGGCTGGTCGCCGCCGGCACCGACCTGCTGGTCTCCTCGCTGACGGCTGGCCTGGCGGAGCCCGCCCCGCAGGCCGGCGAGCCGGTGTACGCCCGCAAGATCGGACCGGAGGACCTGCACATCGACTGGTCCTCGCCGGCCGAGGTGATCCACCGCCAGGTGCGGGTCGGCGGAGCCTGGACCACGTGGGCCGGCGAGCGGTTCAAGCTCTGGCGCACCTCGCTCGCGCCGTCGGGTGACGGCATCATCCACCCGACGGGAACCCACCCGATCGAGATGCTCGAGGTCCAGCCGGCCGGCAAGCCCCGCATGGCCGCCGGGGCGTGGGCGAACGGCGCCCGCTGGTCCCACGGCGACCGGCTGGGGACGT
>CAZCJT010000542.1:0-2243 GCA_964498565.1 uncultured Acidimicrobiaceae bacterium | reverse complement strand
CGAGCGAGCGCGGGGTCCAGCACGCGGCCCTCGGCCTCCACCGGACCGGCCGCCACCTTGCCAGCACGGGTGGGTCCGGCCCCGCCGGCACGGGTAGGAACGCCGGCATGGAGCAGCTCCTGCGCGTCCCGCCCGGATCCGACCTCGACCTGGCCGCGATCGACACGCGCGCCACGCCCGGGTTCGACGGTGACAAGGGGGCGTCGAGGGCGGTCTTCGAAGCGCAGCGCACCCGCCTCGCCGAGCTCCAGCACCTCCTGTACGCCAGCAGCAGCGAGCGCCTGCTCCTCGTCCTGCAGGCCATGGACACCGGCGGCAAGGACGGCACGATCCGCCACGTCTTCAAGGACGTGAACCCGATGGGCCTGCGAACCCAGTCGTTCAAGAAGCCGTCCGGCGCCGAGCTGTCCCGCGACTACCTGTGGCGGGCCCACGCCCATGTGCCGGCCGACGGCGAGCTCGTGGTCTTCAACCGGAGCCACTACGAGGACGTGCTGGTGGTGCGGGTGCACGGGGCCGTGGACGACGACCAGGTGCAGCAGCACTTCGCCCAGATCCGCGACTTCGAGCGGATGCTGACCGAGGAGGGCACCACCATCGTGAAGGTGTTCCTCCACATCAGCAAGGAGGAGCAGGCCGAACGTCTGCGGTCGCGGCTCGACCGGCCGGACAAGCACTGGAAGTTCTCCTCGGCCGACGTCGAGGAGCGGGCCTTCTGGGACGACTACCAGCGCGCGTACCGCGACGCCATGGCCGCCACCTCCACCGAGCAGGCGCCCTGGTACGTCGTGCCGGCCGATCGCAAGTGGTACCGGAACCTTGCCGTCAGCTCGCTCCTGGTCCACACGCTCGGGTCGCTCGACATGTCCTTCCCGGAGCCCGAGGCCGCCCTCGAGGACATCGTCATCGAGTAGCGGCGCCCTGCCCGGGCTGGCTACTCGACCGTGAGGGTCCCCTCCATGCCGGCGTTCCGGTGGCCCGCGACCGAGCAGTAGTACGTGTAGGTGCCGGCTTCCACGGCGGAGAGGCCGCCGGTGGCGGTGTCCCCGCGTTCAGCGACCACGTGGGCGTCCAGCTCATCGATCGTGAAGTCGTGGAGCATGTCCTCGCTGGTCAAGGCGATGGCGAGGTCCTCACCGGCCTCGGCGGTGATCTCGGCGGGGTCGAACGCGAAGTCGTTCGCCACCACCTCGATCTCGCGAGCCCCGTCGACGACCGGCGTCGTCTCGTCGTCGTGGCCGTCGTCGCTGTGGCCCTCCTCCGCCGCGCCGGCCGATCCGGACGTGGTTGCGTCGTCGTCACCGCAGGCGGCGAGCAGGAGACCGCCGGCGAGGAAGGCGGCGAGGGCGATGGTGCGTCGTGTGTCCATGGTCTCGTTCCTCCGGGGGGGTACGGCATGGCGTGCCGACCGTCCACCCAGCATGCCGGGGACCCCTCACGGTGGCCAACGCGCACCCGGCAGCTTCAGCCGAAGCTGGTGCCCTCGTCGGGGCCCGGCACCGCTGCTGGCGGCGGCCCATCCGGTGGTGCGGCGAGCAGGGCCTCGCCCCGGAGGTCGGTGCTCCGCCACGTCGGGTCGAGGCCCGGGCAGGTGAGGAGCACGGCGGCGCCCGGATCGTGGGGCTCGAGCTCCCACAGAATGGCGGGGCGCTCGCCGTGCCAGCGGATGGCGAAGGACAGCGTGCCGAAGCGGGTGGGGGCGTCGTGCACCTCGACGCCCTGCCCGTACCAGGTGGCCGGGATCATCGAGGCCAGGGCGAGCCCATCGGTCGTCTCGTGGACGAGCATCGTGCGCACGAAGCTCAGCAGCTCGGCGGCGGCCCATCCGTGGTGGCCGTCGCCCATGCAGCCGCCGGCCACCCGCGGGTGGATCGCCTCGGGCCACGTCCACGTCGGCGTCGCGCTCGACAGGAACCACTCGAGCCGGTCGAGCGCCCGGCGGTCGCCGGCGAGCAGCTCGACGAACGCGATCTGCAGCGTGAGGTAGGTGCCGAGACCGGTGTGGCTGATGCCCTGGTAGAAGGCGTCGTCGATGCAGAACCGGTCGCGCACGACGTCGAGGGTGGCCTGCATCGCCTCGTCGTGGGCGCCGAGGAGCTGGAGCGGCCACACCGCCGCCAGCGAGCCGATGACGCCCGGGTCGATGCGTCGGCGGGGTCCGGCCGGGACGGCCTTGGTGCCGAGGCGCTCGGCGGTGAGGCCCATCGAGGCCCGCACGTCCGTCGTCATCGCCTCCAGGAACG
>CAZCJT010000541.1:0-2245 GCA_964498565.1 uncultured Acidimicrobiaceae bacterium | reverse complement strand
CCAGCAGGAGCCGCAGGTTCAGCCCGACCAGCACGCCGAGGTCGATGGGTCGGTCGCCTCCGAGGCCGCCGCACCGGTGCAGCCCGAGCAGCCGACGCAGCCCACGCACATCCCGGCGACGGTGAAGGGCCACGGCGCCGCCGAGGTCGACCGGCAGGACCAGCACTTCGACGTCGTGGTCATCGGCGGCGGTCCCGGCGGCTACGCGGCGGCGCTGTACGGCGCGTCGGCCGGCCTCGACATCGCGATCATCGAGAAGGGCAAGCTCGGCGGCACCTGCCTGAACGTCGGCTGCATCCCGGCCAAGGAGCTGCTGGAGAGCGCGCACGTGCACCGCACGCTGCTGGGCGCCGCCGAGTTCGGCTTCGAGATCGGCGAGGTCGGCATCAACTGGACCCGCACCATCGAGCGCAAGCAGGAGGTCGTCGACAAGCTGGTCGGCGGGCTCGGCCAGCTGCTCAAGAGCCGCAAGGTCACCGTCTTCGACGGCCACGGCAAGCTCCAGGCCGGTCACACGGTCACCATCAGCGGCGGTGAGTCCGGCGACGTCGCCATCTCCGGCGACTCGGTGATCATCGCCACGGGCTCGCTGCCCCGCACCATCCCGGGCTTCGACGTCGACGGCACCACCGTCATGACCTCCGACGAGTTCCTCTCCATGGACCCGCTCCCGTCGAAGGCCGTGGTCATCGGAGGCGGCGCCATCGGCTGCGAGTTCGCCTCGACCATGTCGGACATGGGCACCGAGGTCACGATCCTCGAGGCGCTCGACCAGATCATCCCCGGCTGCGACGCCGACGTGGTGCGTGCCGTGGGCCAGTCGTTCAAGAAGCGTGGCATCGACGTCAGGACCGGCGTCAAGGTCAGCGGCCACCAGCCCAACGACGGCGGCGGCACCACGGTCAGCTTCGGCGATGGCGAGACCATCGACGTCGACGTGGTGGTCGTGTCGGTCGGGCGCCGGCCCAACACCGACGACATCGGCCTCGAGGGCACCGCCGTGTCCGTCGCCGAGCGCGGCTTCGTCGACGTCGACGACCGGTGCCGCACGGGTGAGCCCGGTGTGTGGGCGGTGGGCGACTGCATCGCCACCCCGGCCCTGGCCCACGTGGCCTTCGCCGAGGGCATCGTGGCGATCAAGGACATCCTCGAGGAAGACCCCATCCCGGTCGACCATCGCAACGTCCCGTGGGCCATCTACTGCCACCCGGAGGTGGCCTTCGCCGGCCTCACCGAGCAGGCGGCCAAGGACGCCGGCTACGACGTCGTGACGTCCAAGCACCGCTGGACCGGCAACGGCCGGGCCATGATCATCGGCGACACCGAGGGCGTCGTGAAGATCATCGCCGAGAAGGACGCCGATGGCCGCGCCGGGCGCATCCTCGGCGTGCACCTGTGCGGTCCGTGGGCCACCGAGCAGCTGGGCCAGGGCTACCTGGCGGTGAACTGGGAGGCCACGGTGGACGAGGTCGCCCACTTCATCCAGCCGCACCCGACGCTGTCGGAGCTGTTCGGCGAGAGCGTCCTGGCCATGACCGGCCGCTCACTCCACGGCTAGTCCGCGGCGAGTCCTAGTTCTTGTAGCGGAAGGTGAGCCGGCCGCGGGTGAGGTCGTAGGGGCTGAGCTCGACCTGGACGCGATCGCCCGGCAGCACGCGGATCCGGTGCCGGCGCATCTTGCCCGAGATGTGGGCCAGCACCAGGTGCCCGTTGTCCAGCTCCACGCGGAACGACGCGTTGGGGAGCGACTCGTTCACGACGCCCTCCATCACGATCATGTCGTTGTTCTTTGCCACGGATCTCCTCGATCGTCGTTTTCATCGCGTCCCGGACGGCATCCGAGCCGTTCGGAACCCCTCCACGATGGCACGATCCGGGGCCGAATCCTCCATCCCCGACCCGCCGGTAGAGTCCGAGCCATGGCCGATGTCGAGATGCCCCAGCTCGGTGAGACCGTCACCGAGGGCACGATCACCCGCTGGTTCAAGCAGGTCGGCGATGCCGTTGCCGAGGACGAGCCGCTGTTCGAGGTGTCCACCGACAAGGTCGACTCCGAGGTCCCCGCCTCGGTCGCCGGCACGCTCACCGAGATCCTGGTCGAGGAGGGCGACACCGTCGACGTCGGCACGGTCCTGGCCCGCATCGGCGACGCCGGCGATGCACCGGCCGACGGAGGCGGCGGGGATGCCGTTGCCGCCGACGCGCCCACCGAGGGTCCCGCCAACACGAACCCGCCGGCCGCCGA
>CAZCJT010000540.1:0-2248 GCA_964498565.1 uncultured Acidimicrobiaceae bacterium | reverse complement strand
CTCGCCCTCGGGATCGGCGCCGCCGTCGGCGCGCTGGCCGAGCAGGTCACCCGGCGCGGGATCATCGGCGCGGTGGCGGTCGCCGGACTCGCCTACGCCGCGCTCCCCCCGCTGTGGCTGCGGGACATGGCACCCGTGAACCTCCAGCGGCCCGAGGACATCCCCAGCTACTGGTACGACGCCGCCGAGCACCTCGACAGCCGGGACGACGGCACTCGGGTGCTCGAGATCCCCGGCATCGACTTCGCGTCGTACCGGTGGGGCAACACCGTCGATCCCATCACCCCCGGTCTCATCGACCGCCCGTACGCGGCCCGGGAGCTGATCCCCTACGGGACCCCGGCCAGCGCCGACCTGCTGAACGCCCTGGACCTGAAGCTCCAGGAGCAGACCATGCCCGAGCAGGGCCTCGCCGCGGTCGCCCGGCTCATGGGCGTCGGCGACGTCGTCCTGCGCAACGACACCCAGTACGAGCGCTACAACACCCCCCGCCCCCGCAGCCTGCTCGACCTCGTGTCGGCCATGCCGGGGCTCGGGGACCCGGTCACCTTCGGCGACGACGTGCCCAACGTCCCGATCGACGACGCGCCCATGGTCGACGAGCAGCACCTCGCCCGTGACGGCTCCCTGCCGGAGTCACCCGCGGTCGTGGTCTTCCCGGTCGAGGACCCGCGCCGGATCGTGCGCACCCACTCGGCCGAGCAGGTGCTGGTGCTCAGCGGTGACGGCACCGGCATCGTCGACGCCGCCACCAGCGGGCTCATCGACGGTGACGAGCTGATCCGCTACTCCGCCGAGCTCACCGACGAGCCCGACTTCGTGCGCGAGCACCTCCGCGACGCCCGAGGCCTGGTGGTCACCGACACCAACCGCAAGCGCGGCGAGCGGTGGACCACGGTGCGCCACACCCAGGGCTTCACCGAGACCGAGGAGGGCGGGGTCCTCGACACCGACCGCACCGACAACCGCCTCCCGGTGCTGCCCGAGGGGCCGGGCACCCAGACCGTCGCCGAGCACCGGGGGCTGGGCGTCCGGGCCACCGGCTACGGCAACCCGGTCACGTTCACCCCGGAGGAGCGCCCGGCCAACGCCGCCGACGGTGACCCCACCACGGCGTGGAGCGTGGCCGCCTTCGACGACGCCGTCGGCCACCGGCTCGTGCTCACCGCGCCCGCCCCCGTCACCACCGACGAGATCACGTTGCTGCAGCCCCAGACCGGCCGGATGAACCGGTGGATCACCGAGGTTGCGCTGGCCTTCGACGGGGAGGACCAGATCACCGTGGTGCTCGACGAGTCGTCGCGGACCGCCCCGGGCCAGACCATCGACATCGGCGAGCGCACCTTCCGAGAGCTGTCGATCGAGATCGGCGCCGACACGGCCGGCCGCCGCCCGGGCTGGGACGGCCTCTCGAGCGTCGGCTTCGCCGAGGTCGACGTGGCCGGGCTCACGGTCGACGAGGTCATCCGCATGCCGAGCGACCTGCTCGAGGCGGGCGGCTTCCGGACGCTGTCGTACCCCCTGGCGCTCGTGCAGACCCGCATCCGCTCGATCCCCGCCGAGGTCACCCGTGCCGACGAGGAGCTCTCGATCGTGCGCGCCGTCGACCTGCCCACCACTCGCACGTACGGCCTCGTCGGCACCGCCCGGCTGTCGGCCGGCGCGTCGTCCACGGTGCTCGACCGATTGCTCGGCCGGGGCGGCCTCGCCGACGGTCGACCGCAGGTCACGGCCACGACCACGCTCCCCGGCGGCCTCGGCCACCTCCCGTCCAACGTGCTCGACGGAGACCCCAGCACGTGGTGGACCACCACCTTCGCCGCACCGCCCGGGCAGGCCCTGCGCATCGAGGCGCCCACCGCCACCACGCTCGGCGAGGTGGGCCTCGTCGTGGTCGACGACGACGAGCACTCCCTCCCCTCATCCGTGCGGATCATCGCCGACGGCACCGAGGTCCTCACTGCGCCCCTGCAGCTGGTGCCCGCCGGCCCCGGCCTGGCATCGGCCAGCGTCGTCCTGCCGGCCCCCGTCACGGCCGAGGTCGTCGAGGTGGTGTTCCCGGACCCGGTCGTGCGCACCACCACGGATTGGTACAGCAAGGGTCCCGTCGCCCTGCCCCTCGCCGTCGCCGAGGTCCAGGCCGGCGGTCTCACCGTGCCGCCACGGGCCGAGGTGGTCGACACCGGCTGCCGCGACGACCTCGTCGAGGTCGACGACCGGCCCGTCCCCGTGCGCGTGCGCGGAACCG
>CAZCJT010000539.1:0-2252 GCA_964498565.1 uncultured Acidimicrobiaceae bacterium | reverse complement strand
CGGCGCAGCCGCTCGGCGGCCTCGTCGAACCGGCGGTCGGCGCCCGCGGCGACGTCGACCTCGGCCCAGTACGCATCGAGCGTCTCCGGCGCCCGGCCGACGGCCCGCAGAACGTCGAGGCAGATGACGTTGCCCGAGCCCTCCCAGACGCCGTTCACCGGCGACTGGCGGAACAGACGGGGAAGGTCGGATTCCTCGACGTAGCCGCCGCCACCCAGGCACTCGAGCGCCTCGGCGGCGTGCGTCGGCGCCCGCTTGCACGTCCAGTACTTCACCACCGGCGTGAGGATGCGTTTGACCAGCTGCTCGTGCTCGTCGCCAGCCGGTGCGTCGAACGCGCGGGCGAGGCGGATGGCCGCCAGCGTCGCCGCCTCCGACTCGACCGCCAGGTCGGCGAGCACGTTGGCCATGAGCGGCTGCTGGTCGAGCGTCGCGCCGAAGGTGGACCGGTGGTGGGCGTGCCACGTGGCTTGCGCCACGCCCTGGCGGAGGATGGCGGTGGAACCGAGCACGCAGTCGAGCCGGGTGTGGTTCACCATCTCGATGATCGTGCGGACGCCCCGCCCCTCGTCACCGACCCGCTCGGCGAAGGCGTCGAGCAGCTCGATCTCGCTGGACGCGTTGGACCGGTCGCCGAGCTTGTCCTTCAGCCGCTGGATCCGCATCGGGTTGCGGGTGCCGTCCGGGCGCCAGCGGGGCACGAGGAAGCACGTGAGCCCGTCCGGCGCCTGCGCCAGTGCGAGGAAGGCGTCGGACATGGGCGCCGAGCAGAACCACTTGTGGCCGGTGAGCCGGTACGTGCCGTCGGCCGCCGGCTCGGCGGTCGTCGTGTTGGCCCGGACGTCGGAGCCGCCCTGCTTCTCGGTCATGGCCATGCCGCATGTGGCGCCGCGCTTCTCGGTCACCGGCCGGTTCGCCGGGTCGTACTGGAGCGACGTCAGGCGGGGCACCCACTCCTCTGCCAGGCGGGGCTCGTGGCGCAGCGCCGGGACAGACGAGTACGTCATCGAGATCGGGCACACGTGTCCGCCGTCGACCTGGTACCAGGCGAGCACCTTCGCCGCCCGGGCCACGTGGGCGCCGTCGCGCTCGTCGGCCCAGGGGGCGGCGTGGAGCCCGTGGGCGACCGCCGTTCGCATCAGCTCGTGGTAGGCGGGGTGGTAGTCGACCACGTCGAGGCGGTGGCCGTAGCGGTCGTGGGTGCGCAGCTCCGGCGGGAACCGGTTGGCTTGGCGTCCCAACTCGATCGCCTCCGGCGACCCGGCGAGCCGGCCGAGGACCGTGAGGTCGTCGACGGCCCAGGTGGCGCCGCTCCGGGCGACCGCGTCGACGAGCGCCGCGTCGGAGGTGAAGACGTCGTGACCCTCCAGCGGCGCAGGCTGGTTGGTCACCTCGTGGGTGTCGAAGCCGGTCAGCACACCGTCGAGGGTAGGACCACCCGGCCTGTGGCGACCGGCGGGTCAGAGCGCCAGAGCCGCACCCTCCACCGCGGCCTCCACGGGCAGCGACGCGCCGGCGAACCGGGCGGCGATGGCGTCGACCTCGTCGTCGGTCCGCCAGGGGTCGTGGTGGAACAGCAGCACGCGGCGGGCGCCAGCCCGCTCGCCGAGGGCGACCGCGTACTCGGCAGCCGCGTGGCCGAAGGGGCCACGGGTCGGCAGCTCCTCGGCGGTGTACTGCGCGTCGTGCACGAGCACGTCGACATCGGCGGCGAGGGCCAGGGCGGCGTCGTGGTACTCGCCCCAGCCGTCGGGTCCGTCGCCGAGGGCCTGGGGCATGTGGTCGGACAGGTAGGCGACGGCGCGCCGCCCGTCGGAGATGCGGTACCCGAAGGTGGTCCCGCCCTTGTGGGGGATCTCGCGGGCCAGCACGTCGAGCCCGGCGACCTGGTGGAGGCCCTCGGTCATGGCCTCCCACTGCCAGCGGCCCCGCAAGTCCCGCGGCCCGATCGGGAAGCTCGGCGGTGACATGGCGAGCGCGACCAGCTCGTCGACCGGCCGCCCGTCGAACGACGGCCCGAGGGCGCGGACCTCCGCCCCGGGGTGGTCGAGCGCCCGGCAGAACGGCAGCCCGTGGGTGTGGTCCCAGTGCAGGTGACCGAGTAGCAGGGCACCACGGAACGGCTCGCCGGCGAGGAGGTCGGGGAGCCGGCGCAGGCCCGTCCCGGCGTCGAGCACGATCGGCACCCGGCCGTCGTCGAGCTGCACGGCGACGCAGGAGGTGTTGCCGCCGTAGCGGGCGAACGCCGGGCC
>CAZCJT010000538.1:0-2254 GCA_964498565.1 uncultured Acidimicrobiaceae bacterium | reverse complement strand
CGCGCCATGCTCGAGACGGCCCTGCGCCTCGCGCCCCTGGCACCCCATGTCGTGTTCGTGGACGAGCCGTCGCTGGTGGCGCTGTCCCGCCCCGACTTCCCGATCGGCACCGACGACGCCCTCGACCTGGTGTCGAGCGCGCTGGCCGCGGTCGAGCCCTTCGCCGTCACCGGCCTGCACTGCTGCGCCGACACCGACTGGCGCCTGGCCCTGGCCACCGGTCCCCAGATCGTGTCCCTGCCGATCTCGCCCACCATCGCCGACCACGCCGGGGCCCTCGGGGTGCACCTGGACGGCGGCGGCTGGGTGGCCTGGGGTGCCGTCCCCACCTCCCGCCCGGTGGGCGACACCTCCGACCGGCTGTGGCGGGCGCTGTCCGACACCTGGTGCGACCTGGTCCAGCGGGGCTGCGACGCCCTGCGCCTGCGGGAGCAGGCCCTCGTCACGCCCGAGTGCGGCTTGGCGCTGCACGATCCGGTCCAGGCCGAGCACATCCTCGCCCTCACCGTCGACCTGGCCGAGCGGGTCCGCCGCCAGTCCTTCGGCGTGCGCCTCTCCGTCGGCGCGTAGATCTGCGCAGTCAGGCGCACGCCGCTGCGAGGCTGTCCGAACCCCTGGGTAACGTCGCCGCGGTGAGCGACCAGGACGGCCCCGAGCTGCGACGACGGGCCGAGCAGCTGCGGGCCGAGATCCTCGAGCACAACGAGCGCTACTACGTCCAGGACGCGCCGATCGTCACCGACGCCGAGTACGACGAGCTGCTGGGCGAGCTGCGCGCCCTCGAGGTCGCCCACCCCGAGCTGCGTGACGAGACCTCACCCACCCAGCAGGTCGGTGGTCGGGCATCCACGGCGTTCTCGCCGGTGCGGCACTCCAGCCCGCTCCTCTCCCTCGACAACGCGTTCACCGAGGACGATCTGCGGGCCTGGCACGAGCGGCTCCAGCGCCGGCTGGGCGTGGCCGAGGGCGACGAGGCCATCCCCCTCGGCTACGTGTGCGAGCTGAAGATCGACGGCGTCGCCATCTCGCTGCGCTACGAGGGCGGCGTCCTCGTGCAGGCAGCCACGCGGGGAGATGGCCGGGTGGGCGAGGACGTCACGGCCAACATCCGCACCATCGCCGACATCCCCGAACGTCTCCCCACGGGCGCCCCCCGGGTGCTCGAGGTGCGGGGCGAGGTCTACATGACCACCGCGGCGTTCGAGCGCCTCAACCACTGGGCCGCCGAGCACGGCCACGCCCCGTTCATCAACCCCCGCAACTCCGCCGCCGGGGCCCTGCGCCAGAAGGACCCCACCATCACCGGTCAGCGCGAGCTCTCGATGTGGAGCTACGGCCTCGGCGAGGTCGACGGCGGCCCGTCCATGGCCCGCCACGAGGAGACCTTCGAACTCCTGCGCGACCTCGGGTTCCCGGTGAACCCCGAGATCCGCACGGTCGACACCATCGACGAGGTGGTCGCCCTCTGCCGCCACCGCGAGCAGCACCGCCACGACCTGGCCTACGAGATCGACGGCGTGGTCGTGAAGGTCGCCGACCTGGCCCGCCGGGCGGACCTGGGCGTGACGTCACGGGCGCCGCGCTGGGCCATCGCCTACAAGTTCCCGCCCGAGGAGCGCACCACCCAGCTCCTCGACATCATGGTCTCGGTCGGCCGCACCGGCCGGGCCACCCCGTACGCCGTGCTCGAGCCCGTGTTCGTCGGCGGCGCCAACGTCGAGCGGGCCACCCTCCACAACCAGGACCAGGTGGTGGCCAAGGACGTGCGGCCCGGTGACACCGTCATCGTGCGCCGCGCCGGCGACGTGATCCCCGAAGTGGTCGGCCCCGTCCTGGCGGCGCGACCCGACGGGCTGGAGCCGTGGACGTTCCCGACCACCTGCCCGTGCCCGGTGCGGTCCACGCTGGTCCGCCCCGAGGGCGAGTCCGACACCCGGTGCGTGCACCCCGAGTGCCCGTTCCAGGTGCAGGGCGCCGTCGAGCACTTCGCCAGCCGCGGCGGCATGGACATCGAGGGCCTGGGCGAGCGCACGGTGGTGCAGTTCCTCGCCCTCGGCCTCCTGCACGACATCGCCGGCATCTACGAGCTCGACCTCGACCGCGTCCTGGCGCTCGAGGGCTACGGCCAGACGTCGGTCGACAACCTGCGGGCCGCCATCGAGGCCAGCAAGGACCGGCCGCTGCGCCACCTGCTGGTGGGCCTCAACATCCGCCACCTCGGCCCGTCCGGGGCCGAGGCCCTGGCCCGCCGGTT
>CAZCJT010000537.1:0-2259 GCA_964498565.1 uncultured Acidimicrobiaceae bacterium | reverse complement strand
GGGGCCGTCGTCTTGGCCGGGGCATCGGCCGACGTGGCCCCGCCCGTGTCCGAGGTGCCGCCACCATCCGCGGCGCCGCCGTCGCCGCCCATGGCGGATCGACGTTCGCGCGAGCGCTTGAGGAGGTGTTCGGGGATCTCAGTCAACGGGCCTCCCGGAGACAAAGGCGTGGGGCGGTAGCGACGGCGACAGGGTAGGCCGCGAGCGGGATCGGGACCCAAGCCGTCCGAAAGGCCCCGATGTGTCTCGCCCGAGGGGGTCGTGGTAGACCCTTGGCCTGCGGGTTCCGACGGCTCCGGAGCCCTCCTCGCACCAATGTGAACGAATTCACGAGGTCCGTCACGCCGTGGTCGCCTTCACCCTCTCCACCCTCATCGGGATCGCCGGCATCTTGGCGGCCCTCTGGTACGGCAAGAACCGGCGCGCGCCCGGTGCGCCGCTCACCTGGGGGCAGGCCAACGCCGCAGCGGCGTTCACGTTCTTCTTCATGTTCTGGTGGTACGGGGTGATCCCCCACCAGTGGCTGACCTGGGCCGACAACGAGCTCAACTGGCGCCCCGACCGCACCCTCTGGGCCGTCGGCAACGTCCTGCGGCCCGAGGCCGAGGGCGGCTGGCTGCCCCTCACGCTCAACTGGCGCATCGTCCGCGACATCGTCGTGGTCGGCATCTACGGGGTCGGGCTCGGCCTCCAGATCTGGCTGTGGGCCTGGTGGAACGACCGCACCAAGCGGGCCGAGGCCCAGGCGGCCGTCGTGCCGACCTCGAGCTACGGCCGCCCGCTGGTGAAGAAGGGCTGATCGACCGTGGCCAAGACCGACGCCAACCCGCCGCTCCCGGAGTTCCGGGACGACTACGTCCTGCAGGAGGTCGACGCCTCCTGGCTCGCGGCCGCGGTCAAGCCCAAGCAGTTCATCCACATCGACCAGTCCGAGTGCATCATGTGCGAGGGCTGCGTCGACATCTGCCCGTGGAAGTGCATCCACATGGTGTCGCCGTCGGCGATCGACTCGGCCATGGGCACCGAGCAGCCCGGCCTCGACCCCAGCGACCACGTGATCTTCACCATCGACGACGACGTCTGCACCCGGTGCGCCCTGTGCGTCGACCGGTGCCCCACCGGCGTCATCATCCTCGGCAAGCTCGGCGCTCCGAGCGCGGCCGGCGATCCCCACCAACGCACCCCGACCCATGGCTACGGCTATGGGATGCGCCTCGGTTAAGGAGAGACCTTTCGTGGCCAGCACCACCGAAGACAAGCCGTCGATCGGCGAACGGCTCCAGAAGACCATGTCGGGCCTGCCCGACACGGTCCAGGGCTCGCAGGCCTGGAACTCGATCTTCCGGCCCGGCTCCATCTTCCGCAAGGGCTACACCGACTCGCCCCGAAACCGCTCCTACGTGGTGATGAACTCGGTGCTGTACCACCTGCACCCGGTCAAGGTGAAGCGCCACGCCGTGAAGGTGAGCTACACGCTCTGCCTCGGCGGGCTGTCCTTCTTCCTCTTCATCCTGCTGACGGTCACCGGCATCTTCTTGATGTTCTTCTACCGGCCCACCGCCGCCCAGGCCTGGGACGACATCTACAACCTGCAGACGGGCGTGACCTTCGGGCTGCTCGTGCGCAACATGCACCGATGGGCGGCGCACCTCATGGTGCTGTCCGTCTTCCTCCACATGGCCCGCGTCTTCTACCACGGGGCCTACAAGCCACCCCGCGAGTTCAACTGGGTGATCGGCGTGATCCTGCTCACGCTCACCCTGCTGCTGTCCTTCACCGGCTACCTGCTGCCGTGGGACCAGCTGGCGCTCTGGGCCGTGGCGGTGGGAACAAACATGATGGGCTACACGCCGGTGTTCGGCGACCAGGTCCGGTTCGTGCTGCTCGGCGGCGTCGAGATCGGATCCGACACCCTGATCCGCTGGTACGTGCTCCACGTGCTGATGCTGCCCTTCGTGATCGTCATCTTCATGGCGATCCACTTCTGGCGGGTCCGCAAGGACGGCGGGATCTCGGGTCCCCTGTAGGCATGATGGTGACGAGACGAGGCATGAACGCATGACCGAGATCCCAGAACACCTCCGCAAGCGGGCCGAGGAGGCTCGCCAGAAGGCCGAGGCCGAGAGCGCCTCCGCGCCTGCTGCCGGTGCGGGCGAGGAGCAGAGCGCCGAGCAGTCCGCAGCCGAGTCGCGGATCCCGGCCCACCTGCTCGAGCGGTCCAAGGCCGCCAAGGCCAAGTCTGCCGGCGGCGACGCGGGT
>CAZCJT010000536.1:0-2259 GCA_964498565.1 uncultured Acidimicrobiaceae bacterium | reverse complement strand
TGGTCCGCCCCACCGCCGAGTCGGCCCGCGTCTCGGGCCACCTGCTGCCGGTGCACGTCCCCACACCAGCGGCGCCCGAGCTGGACGACCCCCGCACCTCCGACGTCGACGAGTGGGGCCGCTCCGAGCGCACCCGCGAGCTGGCCCGGGCGATCTTCGCCCCGATCTACGACCACTGGTTCCGGGTCGAGTGGGAGGGCCTGGAGAAGATCCCCGCCGACGGCGGCGCGCTCCTCGTCGCCAACCACGCGGCGGCGATCCCCAGCGATGCGCCGGTCATCATGCACGGCATCGAGACCGAGCTGCAGCGGCCCGTCTATGCCCTGGCTGACCAGCTGTTCAAGAAGCTCCCGGTCGTGGGCACGCTGTGGTCGCGCACCGGCGGCGTGCTGGCCCACCCCGACAATGCCTACCGCCTGCTGCGCGAGCAGCAGCAGCTGGTGCTCGTGTTCCCCGAGGGCTCGAAGGGGCCGGGCAAGACCTTCGACGAGCGCTACCAGCTCCGCCGCTTCGGTCGCGCCGGCTTCGTCCAGATCGCCATGCGGGCCGGGGTCCCGGTGGTCCCCATCGCCGTCGTCGGCGCCGAGGAGTCGATGCCCACGATGGCGAACCTCGCTCCGCTGGCCAAGGCCCTCGGTCTCCCGTACGCGCCGATCACGGCGAACATGCTGGCGCTCGGCCCCCTCCTCGGACCGCTCGGCGCGCTCGTCCACTTCCCGGCCAAGTTCAAGCTCCGGGTGCTCGACCCGATCCACTTCGACGTCCCGCCCGACCAGCCGCGGTACAGCCGCAGCAAGGTCATGGACGAGGCCGAGTCCATCCGCCAGCAGATCCAGGACGCGCTCTACGACATGCTGCGCGCTCGGGCCTCGGTCTGGAGGGGCTGATGGGCAAGCGCGTCCTCGTCACCGGCCTCGGCACGTTCTGGGGCGCTCGGGTGGCCAAGGCCCTCGAAGCCGACCCCGACGTCGACGTCATCGTCGGGCTGGACAAGGTGGAGCCGACCATCGAGCTCGAGCGCACCGAGTACGTCAAGAGCGACGAGAACTACTCGATCCTCTCCCGCATCGTCGAGGCGACGCAGGTCGACACGATCGTCCACACCTTCCTCGTCGTGGACTCCACGATGATGCGGGCCCGGACGATGCACGAGATCAACGTCATCGGCACGATGAACCTGTTCGCAGCGGCGACGGATTCCTCGGTGCGGTCGGTCGTGGTGAAGTCGTCGTCCTACGTGTACGGCTCCGAGCCGGGCGACCCCGTCTGGTTCACCGAGGACATGACCCGGAAGTCGCCGCCCAGGCACCGGGTCGAGCGGTCGCTCGCCGAGGTCGAGGGCTACGTGCGCGACTTCGCCGTCGACAACCCCCACGTGGCCGTCACGATGCTGCGCTTCTCGAACGTGCTCGGACCCGAGCTGAGCACGCCCCTGTCCCGGATGCTGGAACTGCCGCTGGTGCCGTCGGTCTTCGGGTTCGACCCCCGCTTCCAGTTCGTCCACGAGGACGACGTGGTGCGGGCGGTCCTCTTCGTGCTCGAGCACGACCTGGCCGGCGTGTTCAACGTGGCCGGCGACGGCCTGCTCCCCTGGAGCGAGGTGGCTTCCATCTGCGGCAAGCGCACCGCCCCCCTGCCCCCGATCGGTCAGGGTCTGTTCACCGCCGCGCTCAGCCGCATCGGGGTCGACATCCCGCCCGAGATCGTCGACCTCCTCAAGTACGGACGCGGACTCGACAACGGGCGGCTGAAGCGAGCCGGCTTCGACTACACCCACACGTCGGCCGGCGCCGTGCGGGCCTTCATCGAGTCGCTCCGGCTCATGCGCACCGTCGGCCCCACCAGAGCGACCTACCAGTACGAGCAGGCCGTGGAGGAGTTCTTCCGCCGGTCGCCGGCGGTGGTGCGGCGCCCCCGCTGAGGGCGGGGCCTCACGACCGCCGGGCCACCTCGCCCTCGAGGTCGAGGGGCTGCACCACGGCGCGGGTGGCGTACTCGCCCCACTCGTCCTCGGCCAGCAGGTACATGACCTCGAACTCGTTGCCGTCGGGGTCGGCGGCGTAGAGCGACTTGGACACACCGTGGTCGGACTGCCCGCGCAGGGCGCCGGCGTCACGCAGCACGTCCCGGGCCCGGGCGAGCTCGTGGATGGAGGCCACCCGCCAGGCGAGGTGGTACAGCCCGGTGGCGCCGTGCGGCGGGCGGGGGGCGCCGGCCCCGACCCCGATGAGGCCGAGGTCGTGGTGGTTCGACGACCCG
>CAZCJT010000535.1:0-2269 GCA_964498565.1 uncultured Acidimicrobiaceae bacterium | reverse complement strand
CGGGCCACGTCGTCGGACTCCCGCTCGCAGTACCGGAACCGCCAGCTGGCCAGGAAGCGCCTGGCCGACCTGGTCGACGGGGCCGCCAAGCCGCCGGCGCGCCGCCGTCCGACCAAGCCGTCCCGTGGCGCACAGCGCCGGCGCCTGGAGGCCAAGCGCGAACACAGCGAGAAGAAGGCCCGCCGCTCGTGGCGGCCGGACCGCTAGGTCAGCTGCGGGGGACCTGGGACCACGGCTTGCCCTTGTCGACCCGGATGTCGCCGGGGAGGCCGAGCATCCGCTCGCCGAGGATGTTCTTCATCACCTCGGTGGTGCCGCCCTCGATGGAGTTGGCCCGGCTGCGCAGGAACGACTGCTGCGTCGAGCCGCCGAACATGCCGATGCTGGACCGCCGCTCGATGTCGTAGGTGCCGTAGAGCGTGCCCTCGGCCCCCATGCAGTCGACGGCGAAGCTCAAGATGTCCTTGTTGAGCTCGGCCATGGCCAGCTTGGCGACCGAACCCTCGGGCCCCGGGTCGCCGAGCTTGCGCAGCTGGTTGGCCCGGATGTTGGTGAGGCGGGACACCTCGGCCCGGACCCACAGCTTCATGAACTCGTCCTTGGTGGCCGTGTCCTCGGGGTCGCAGTGCGCCTGCCACTCCTTCTTCGCCACCGCGATGGGGCCCGACTCCCGGGGCGGGATGGCGCCGCCGATGGACACGCGCTCGTTCATCAGCGTGGTGATGGCGACGCGCCAGCCCTCGCCGACCTCGCCGAGGCGCTCGGAGTCCGGGATGCGGACGTCGGTCATGTACACCTCGTTGAACTCGGCGTCGCCGGTCATCTGGCGCAGGGGCCGGACCTCGACGCCGGGGGCGTGCATGTCGATCACGAAGTGGGTGAGGCCGGCGTGCTTGCCCGCCTCCGGGTCGTGGCGGGCGACGAGCGTGCCGTAGCTGGCGACGTGGGCGAGGGTGGTCCACACCTTCTGACCGTTGAGGACCCACTCGTCGCCGTCCTTGACGGCCCGGGTCGACAGGCCGGCGACGTCGGAGCCGGCACCCGGCTCCGAGAACAGCTGGCACCAGATCTCCTCGCCGGTGAACAGCGGCCGCAGGTAGCGGCGCTTCTGGTCGTCGGAGCCGTGCGTGTACACCGTGGGTGCCGACATCCCGTGGCCGATGGGGTTGCGACCCACGGCGTTGGGCGCACCGGCGGCGGCGAGGCGCTCGTTGATCACCTTCTGGTACCTCGCCGGGAGGCCGAGGCCGCCGAAGCCCTCGTCGTAGTGGACCCACGCCAGCCCGGCGTCGAACTGGGCACCGAGGAACTCCACGACGTCGGTGTCCTTCGGCGGGTGCTGCTCGAGGAGCTGCTCGACCGCATCGAGGACCCGCTGCTCGTCGGGATCGGTGACGGTGGGGGTGCGTTCGGTGACGGCCATGGAGCGATCGTAGTGCACTTGACCGAACGGTCAAGTCTGGTCGATGCCAGCGTCCTCGAGTCGGGCGAGGAGGCGGTCGCGGACCGATTCGCCCTTCGTTCGGGCGCTCTGACCGGCGACGCGCCACCCGTGCCGGGAGGAGTAGACGAGCGGGTCGGCCTTCAGGCGGCCCTCCCCGACGTCGGCCACGTCGACCACGTAGCAGTCGTGGTCGAGCCCGAGGTCGAGCTTCTCGCGCACGACGCAGCGCAGCCACGCGAGGCAGTCGACGACGTGGGGCACCGGACCGACACCGTCGATCTCGGTCTCGGTCAGGTACTCCTCGAAGAGCCGGTGGAACTTGCGGCCCGGGTAGGAGAAGTACTGGCCCTCCTCCACCTGGTCGCCCCCGAGGATCGACACGGTGAACCAGCCGCTGGCCTCGATGACGGCGTGCGTGTCGTGCTTGGGCGACACCGACGCGAGCAGCACCGGTTCCTCGAAGGAGATCTGGCTGATCCAGTGCGAGGTGTAGGCCCGGGTCACGCCCTCGTGGCGGGCCGCCACCACCTGCACGCCCTTCGCCATCTGGCCCAGGCACTTCTTCACGTCGCGGTCGATCACGACCCCGACCGTATTCAGTTGAGGCGGGCCCGCAGCCGTCTGGCCTTGGCCAGCTCGTCGTCGGGGTCGCTGGCGTGACCGTCCTCGACGAGGGACTCGAGGACCTTGGCGGCCCGGACGAAGTCGCCGCACGCCGCCAGGGCGCCGCCGTAGGCCCGCCGGTCCTCCGGCGTGGCGCCGGGCACGAGGGTCCGCAGGCGGGAGCTCCACAGCAGGCCGGTGCGGTCGTTGCGCTGGCGGGGG
>CAZCJT010000534.1:0-2274 GCA_964498565.1 uncultured Acidimicrobiaceae bacterium | reverse complement strand
CACGTCGATGACCGGCGGCCTCTCCATGTCGAGGGCCATCGCGATCCCGTGCGGATCGGCCGCGTAGCCGAACCCGCCGGCGAGTTCCAGGAAGCTCCCGGTCATGGTGCTGACGGGAACCAGCGGGACCACGCGGGGGTCCAGCGAGACGAGGCCCGACACGGGCGGCCCGAGGAGGCGCGTGAAGGCCGAGAGGTTCGGGTTGGACTGGATTCCGAGAACTTGGGGCATGGCTGATTCCTCGCGGCGCTGTGACTACGCCTCGTACCAGGAGAACGAGAAGAGCACGTCGATCAGGTCGCCGTCCGCGACGCCATCCCGGAGGGCCTGCCCCGCGGCGTACTTGTTCGCGGTCGCGGTGACCGCCTTCCCGTCCGCGTCGCTCATGACGAGCGTCCCGGCGGTCAGCGCCGCGCCGGCCATGACCTTGATGATGGGGCCGATCTGGACCCCGAGGTCCTTGGCCGTCACCGCCCCGCTCGCCACGTCGGAGCCGAGCGCGCCGCACATCAGCTCCCCGGCGCCGCAGAGCGCCAGGTCGGCGTTGGTCGTCTTGACGAATCGCCACGGCTTGGCCGAGAGGTCGGCCGTCGTGTGCCGGGTCATCCACTGGGTGTTGCTGGCGGTCATTGGGGTTCTCCGGTCAGACCGTGGCGGTGCGGGAGGAGGGGGCGGAGTCCTGGAGGCGGGCGAGGATCCGGGCGGGGTGCTCCCCTGTCTTGGCCGCTTCGGCCTTGGCCCGCTCCGTCATGGCCAGGACCGGATCGGCCACAGGCTCGTGGCCGGTGGCCCCAAGCGGCTGGACCGGGATCCGGCCGGCCACGAAGATCGCGTCCGCCTCGGTCTCCCCGAGCGCGTCCACGGCCTTCCGGTAGCGGTCACGCTCGGCGGCTGCGATCCGGCCCTGGGAGCAGGCGTCGTCCAGGCGGCGGACCCACAGCGCCTCGGAGAGCCGCAACACTTCGGCGGCCTTCGCCTGCCGGTCGGCCGTGACGGTCGAGAGCGCTTCGGTCAGCGCCGCGACCTTCGCCGCCGATTCGCGCAGCGTGAGGACCTCGGATTCGGCCAGGAGGAGCATCCCGGTAGGGATGGTCGGGGCGGCGGGAGTGGGCATCGGTCGGGTCTCCGAGAGGGCGAGGAGGCAGGGACGATCCGAAGCCGCCATCGGCTCCGCGCTCGGCGGCGCCATGCCAGGGATCATCGGGTTGTTGCAGAGGGTGGCGCCGATCAACACCGGACCGCCGAGCCGCTTGCCGGTCACCTTCGACGTGGCGCTCTCGGCCGGCACGATCTCCGCGCTGATGGCCGCGTACTCTCCGTCGCGCAATCGGCGGGCGCCTTCGTCCGTCCATGCAATCCGGCCCCAAAGAGACCGGCCGCCTGCGTCGTTCTCCCGCGCCTCGACGGCCAGGATCCGGCCCTGGGCCGCCCCATCGTCCGGGTTCGACGACCACAACCCGCCGTGATTGCAGGTCACGGCCACCCCGCCCGTGAACCACCCTTCCTCTTCGACCGTCGCCCACGTCCCCACCATCGCGTCGATGTCCTCGGCCGTGATGGACACGCGGCGCACCATGTCGCCCCACGACTCCGAGCCGAAGAACTCTCCGCTCCGCACGATCTCGGTCCAGACGCCGGTTTCCGACTCCACGGCCTCGGCCAGCGCCAGGAGGCGGGGACTGCCGAGCCATGTCGTCGAGGCGGTCACGGGCGGAATGGTAGGCATGGGCCTTGCCACTCTGTCAACACCCATTGTCGCAATGTCACTCGCCGCCCTCCGGCAGCAACCCGATAATCAGGCAATTGCACAAGTCCCCGCCCTCGCACCAGGAGGCCGGCGTGGCGTAGTCGTCGAGCCGGTCGGCGCCGAACACCTCCCCGTCGTGGCTGCGGCACGCCTCGCAGGACTGCGACTCCAGCAGCGTCGAGTAGAGGTAGCGCTCGACGCCTTCCGCCCTCATCTGCTGGGAGCGACCGAGCCCGAAAATCGTGTTTGCGTCGCGCTGCCCCTGGGCGGCGTCGCTCCCTGGGCTCAGGGCTCCGACCGCCGAGCCGACCACCGCGGGGATGTCCTCGCCCGCCGGCAGGGCACCACCGACCCCGGCGGACTGGAGGGCGCGCATGACCTCCGCCTGCACTCGGGCCGCCGCGGCGTCCGCCGTCGTGGCCGCCACCCCGCGGATCGCCGCTTGGGGATCCACGTCGTCCACTCTCTGGGCCGGGAGTTCCGTCCGCGGTTCCGGCCGACTCACGCGACGGACCCGCTCCCGCCGC
>CAZCJT010000533.1:0-2281 GCA_964498565.1 uncultured Acidimicrobiaceae bacterium | reverse complement strand
GTCCGCCGCCGGGGGCGTGGTGCTGACCGGGCCGGCCGGCACCGCCAGGCAGGGCCGGACCGTCCACGTCGAACGCCGAAGGGGCACGCACGCCCTGCTTCGCCCGCCGGTACTCGCTGAGGTTGATGAACACGAGGAAGCCGGCGAAGAAGGCGGTGTAACGGAACATCTCGGAGTGGGTGTAGGCCCAGACCGCGGCGCCGGTGCCCACGACGATCGACACGAGCCGAGCCCGCTGGATGCCGACCAGCTCGGTGAGCACGTTGCCGCCGTCGAGCGGTCGGATCGGGAGCAGGTTGGCGATCGACCACCAGATGTTGACGTAGGCGGCGAAGACGATGACGGGCCAGATCCCGAACACCTCGTCGCCGAGCTGGTGGTCGAAGCGGAGCTCGACGCCGTAGTCGCTCTCGCGGAGGAGGAGGGCGGGGATGCCGAGCAGCGCCAGGGCGGCGAACGGACCGGCGAGGGTCACGGCGATGCTGCGGGCGCGGTCGAGCTTGCGCGGGGACGAGGTCAGTCCGCCGAAGCCGTGGAGCACGATGGCCGAGGGCTGCCCGAACGCCTTGAGGGCCACGGCGTGCCCCAGCTCGTGGACCAGCACCGACACGAGCACGACGGCCACCCACATGATGATGAGGCGGGCATCGCCGAGGTCGTAGGCCAGCAGCACGGAGGCGATCCAGAAGAACGGCTCGATCCGCACCGGGATGCCGAGCACGTGGAAGTGCGCCTTGGCGTTCACCTCCCGATGGTACGCAAGCACCGCGCGCCGCCCCGTGCGGGGCGGCTGCATGCCCGACCACGTCCACCCCTATCGTTGCGACGTGACCCCGGACGCTGTCGGAACCACCCCCCTGCCCGACGCCGACCACCTCCCCGAGGGCGAGGAGAAGGCGCGGGCGGTGCGGGCCATGTTCGACACCATCGCGCCGCGGTACGACCTGGTGAACCGCATCATGACGTTCCGCATGGATGTCGGGTGGCGGCGGCGGGCCATCAAGGCCCTCGACCTCGGCACCCGGTCTGTGGTGCTCGACCTGGCGTGCGGCACCGGCGACATGTGCGTCGATCTCGCCGACGGCGGCCACCGCCCCATCGGGGCCGACCTGTCGTTCGGGATGCTGGCTGCGGCGCGCACGGACGCACCGCTCGTCCACGGTGACGGCCTCCATCTGCCCTTCGCCGACGGGTCCATCGACGGCGTCACGTGCGGGTTCGCGCTCCGGAACTTCGTGTCGCTCGGCCCGATGCTCGAGGAGCTGGCCCGCGTCCTGCGTCCGGGCGGGCGCATCGCGCTGCTCGATGTCGCCGAGCCGCCGAACCCGCTCATGCGCTGGGGGCACTCCATCTACTTCGGCCGGGTCGTGCCGCTCATCGGCGGCGTGCTGTCGGACAAGGCCGCCTACCGGTACCTGCCCAAGTCGGTGGCGTACCTGCCGGCACCGTCGGAGCTCCGGCGCCTGATCGTCGACGCCGGGTTCGACGACGTGGAGCGCACGTTGCTCTCCGGCGGCATCAGCCAGCTCTACACGGGCACCCGTCGCTGACCGTGCCGGTCGTCGCTCGCACCCGGCGCATCGATGCCGACGTCGACCTGCTCGACGTGGCCGGAACCGACGGCGTCGTGTTCGAGAAGGGAGCCGACGGCCTCGCCGGCCGGGGGGAGGCGCTCCGCATCGAGATCCCGCACCTCGACCGCGAGCAGCTGGACCGGGTGCAGCAGACGCTGGCCGACATCGCCTCCGATGACGAGCTCCGCCGGCCCGGATCCGGGCCGGTGGCCTTCGCCACCCTGCCCTTCGACCCGACCGCCGCCGCCGCCTTCGTCGTGCCCGAGGTGGTGGTGGGCCGGGCCGCCGACGGCACCCGTTGGCTGACCACCGTCGGTGCGGCTGACGCCGCCGAGCCCGACCTGCTGGCCGTGCCATCCGGGGAAGCCCGGCCGTCCCGGTTCGAGGTGGCCGCCGTGCAGGACGTCGATGCCTGGATGCAGACGGTCGCCGACGCGACCGGACGGATCGCGGCCGGCGACCTCGACAAGGTGGTGCTGGCTCGCGAGGTGCGGGTCACCGGCGACGTGACGCTCCCCCGCCGGGCGCTGCTGGACCGCTTGCGCCGGGCGTTCCCCGGCTGCTTCACGTTCGCGGTGGGCGAACTGGTGGGTGCGTCGCCCGAGCTGCTGGTCTCGCGTGCCGGCGACACGGTCCGCGCCCACCCCATGGCGGGCACCACGCCCCGCGGGGGCGACCCCACCACCGACGCCCGCCTGGCGGCCGGG
>CAZCJT010000532.1:0-2289 GCA_964498565.1 uncultured Acidimicrobiaceae bacterium | reverse complement strand
CCGACGACCCGGTTGGGCGGCGCCCCCTGCTCGTCCGCCCACGGCGCGTTGGACAGCCCGGTGCCGAGGTCGCCGAAGGTGTCCTCGAAGTCGATGCAGGCATAGGCCACCCGGTCGTCCCCCTGGCCGGGCCGCGAAGGGGCGGCGTGGTCGCGTGCCACCTCGGCGAGCAGGTCGTAGCGGGCCAGGAGGCCGGCGTCGTCACAGCGTGGACCGCCCGCCGCCACGGCCACGTGCGGTGCGATGCCGAAGCTGATGGAGGCGGTCCGGACCCGCGACGCCACGTCGCCGGTGACCACGTCGCACCACGCCCGGGCCCGGGCGCAGCCGTGGAGGATGCCGGCCGCCTCCTTGGCCATGACCTGCGCCTCGACGCCGAGCACCCGCAGGCGCACCATGGTCTCGGGATCCTGGTCGCCGAACACCCACTCGCCGGCGAGGTCGATCCAGCTGGCCGGCAGGATCCCGGCGCTGCCCTGCGGGCTGGGGAACAGGCGCAGCACCACGGCGCGGGGGCACTCGTCGAGGTCGGCCAGGCCGTCCACCTCGCACAGGACCGCGGCGCCCCGCTCGAAGCCGGCGTCGGACACCAGGTCGTCGACGATGTCGGTGATGCGGCGTCGGGTGAGGGGGTCGGTGGGCAGGTCGTCGAGGCGGACGATGGGGCCGTCGGGGAGGGGGGCGACCGGGGAGACACGGGGCGGCAACAGGCCGTCGCGCACGGTGCGGCGGACAGCGTCGGCGACGTGGCGCAGGACGTCGACGCCACGAGCGACGTCCCGGGTGCGCAGGTGCAGCGCGAACGACCCGACGACGGCGTCCAGCTCGTCCAGCAGGGAGTCGGCCGTGGTCACCGGCGGCGATCCTACGCCCGGCCCCCGGCCCCTCATCCGGTCGTGGTCCTTTCGACGCCATTTCCCCAGCGGTAACGTTCCCCACACCAGCAACAGGGCCAACACGGCCGGCCACACCGACCGCACCGCACCGACACCGGCGAGAGAGCACATGACGAGCATCGAACACGTCGAGGGCCGCGAGGTCCTCGACTCCCGTGGCAACCCGACCGTCGAGGTCGAGGTCGAGCTGGCCTCCGGCGCCACCGGCCGGGCCATCGTCCCCTCGGGGGCGTCCACGGGCCAGTTCGAGGCCGTCGAGCTCCGCGACGGCGGCGACCGCTTCGGTGGCAAGGGAGTCCTCGACGCCGTCGCCCACGTCGACGGGGAGATCGCCGACGCGATCTTGGGCATCGAGGCGTCCGACCAGCGCGAGGTCGACCAGGCGCTGCTCGACCTGGACGGCACGCAGAACAAGGCCCGCCTCGGCGCCAATGCCATCCTCGGCGTGTCTCTGGCCGTGGCCCACGCCGCCGCCGAGGAGCGGGGCCTGCCGCTGTTCCGCTACGTCGGCGGTGCCAACGCCCACGTCCTCCCCGCGCCGATGATGAACGTCCTCAACGGCGGCGCCCACGCCGACAACAACGTCGACTTCCAGGAGTTCATGGTCATGCCGCTGGGCGCGGCCAGCTTCTCCGAGGCGCTGCGCTGGGGCGTGGAGACCTACCACGCCCTCAAGGGCATCCTCCACGACCGGGGCCTGAGCACGGCGGTCGGCGACGAGGGCGGCTTCGCCCCGGACCTCGCCTCGAACGAGGAGGCCGTGCAGCTGCTCGTGCAGGCCATCGAGAAGACCGGCCGCACCCCGGGCCAGGACATCGCCATCGCGCTCGACCCCGCCAACTCCGAGATCTTCCACGACGGCGAGTACCACCTGGAGGGCGAAGGCCGGGTGCTGAGCGGCGAGGGCCTCGCCGAGTACCTGTCGAGCTGGGTCGACAAGTACCCGATCGTGTCCATCGAGGATGGCCTCGACGAGGAGGACTGGGACGGCTGGGCCGCCCTCACCGCCTCGATCGGCGACCGGTGCCAGCTGGTGGGCGACGACCTGTTCGTCACCAGCTCCACCCGCCTGGCCCGGGGCATCGAGCTCGGCGTCGCCAACTCGATCCTCGTCAAGGTGAACCAGATCGGCTCCCTCACCGAGACCCTCGACACGGTCGGCCTCGCCATCCGCAGCGGCTACACCGCCGTCATGTCGCACCGGTCCGGCGAGACCGAGGACACCACCATCGCCGATCTGGCCGTGGCCACGAACTGCGGGCAGATCAAGACCGGCGCCCCGGCCCGCTCCGACCGGGTGGCCAAGTACAACCAGCTCCTGCGCATCGAGTCCCTCCTCGGGGACACGGCGCGCTACCGGGGCTGGGACGCGCTGGCCCCGGGCGTGCAGCCC
>CAZCJT010000531.1:0-2299 GCA_964498565.1 uncultured Acidimicrobiaceae bacterium | reverse complement strand
GTCGTGGCGGGGCTCGACGTCTCGTTCGTCCACCGGTGGCTCCTCCACGGTCTGTGGTGCGGCGTCGGCGGCGCCGGCCGCCCGGGTGCTGGTCGGCGCCGGCGTCACCTCGTCGGCCGGAGTCTCGAGCAGGGTCGGGGGCACCACGATCGTGGCGATCAGGCCGCCGGCGGGGGTGTCCTGCAGGCGGACGGGGACGCCGGGACGGGGCCACGGTGTAGGACTCCTCGCCCGAGAGGCGGCGGTTGGAGCGCTCGAGCTCCTCGGCGGTCATCCCGATGCCGTTGTCGGCGATGGCGATGACGTAGCCCTCGTGGGAGCGGCGTCCCTTGATCTCGACGTCCTCGTCGGGCGGCGAGAACTGGAGGGCGTTCTCGGCCAGCTCGGCGATGACGTGGGACACCCCCGCGGCGGCACCACCGGCGATGGCGGCGTCCTCGAGGTTGCGGACCGTGACCCGCCGGTAGTCCTCGACCTCCCCCAGGCCGGCCCGTACGACGGCGTCCACCTCGACGGGCAGGCCCCACTGGCGGGGGCTCTCGGTGCCGGCGAGCACCAGCAGCGACTCGGCGTTGCGGCGCATGCGGGTCGCCAGGTGGTCGAGGCGGAACAGGGCCTCGAGCTGGTCGGGCTCGGTCTCGAGCTGCTCGAGCTCGGTGATGAACTCGAGCTGGCGGTCGAGCAGGTTCTGGTTGCGGCGGCCGAGGTTCACGAAGGAGTCGGCGATGTTGCGGCGCAACACGGCCTGGTCGGCGGCGAGGGCCAGCGTGCGGTCCTGCACCTTGTTCAGGGCGGCGACGACCTCGCCCACCTCGTCGCGCGTCTTGACCACGATGGGCGCGAGCTCAGGGATCTCGACGTCCTCGCCGAACGGCGTGTCGAGGATGGAGCGCACGGCCTCGGGCAGACGGCGACCGGCCATGGCGTCGGCCTCGTCCCGGAGGCGGCGGAGCGGGCGGGTGATCGAGGTGGTGGCGACGTAGGTGACGACGATGGCCAGGGTGATGACGCCGGCCGCCACGATCACGAAGAACCGGAACTCGTCGAAGGCGTCGGCGGCGAGCGTGTTGGCCTCGCCGGCCAGCGCGTCGGTGGCGAGCTGGGCGATGGAGGCGACGCCGTCCTGGGTGCCCACCGCGCCGAGCAGCTCGGTGAAGTCCACCTCCTCGCCGCTGACGTAGGCCTGCAGGATCTCGAGCGCCCGCTCGGTCTCGGGGCGGGCGAAGGTCTCGGTGGCCACGTCGGCGTAGGCGCCGACCGACAGCTGCTCGATGCGCGCGTTCAGCGACTGGAGCCGCTCGATGAGGCCGATCGACTGGACCCGCAGCTCGATGGAGGTGCCGCCGGTCAGGGTGTCGAGCACGATGTTGCGCGTGGCGGCGGCGATGGCCTCGCTGCGGCGGCTGGCCGCGTCGACCAGCTCCACGCCGTTGCGCAGGGACGCCTCGTCGACCTGGGTGGCGATGGTGGAGGTGGCGTCGAAGAAGGCGCCCACCATCTCGGTGTAGGAGGAGAAGACCTGGTTGGCCAGCTCCTCGTTCTCCAGGTCCTTCTCGCCCTCGTAGCCGGCGAAGGCCCGCCGCACGGCGGGGAGGTCGTCGAGCACCTCGAAGGCGGGCGCGTACGCGGCCTGCACCTCGGGCTCCATGCCCGACAGCGAGCGCTCGAGCTCGGAGACGGCGGCGTCGGTGGCCTCGAGCGCCTGGGCGGCGGAGGTCACCTCGAGGGTGGTGGCGCCGGCGAGGCCGATCAGGTCGAGCGACAGGTAGTTGCGCTCGTTCTGCAGCGCGGTGGTGACGCTGCCCGGACCGAGGGCGATGAAGGCCCGGTCGGCCTCGGCCTCGATGCGGTCGGACTCCTCCTGGGCCTGGACGGCCTGGAGGCCCGACATGGCCAGGAGGGCCACGAGCGGCACGGCCAGGGCGGCGGCCAGCTTGGAGCGGATGCGGAACTTCATCGTGGGTCTCCCGTGGACGAGGTGACGACCGCCGGTGCGGTGTCGGGTGCGCTGGTGGTTGGTGGTGCGAGCACGTCGACGACCGAGGGGCCGACGAGCGCTCCGCGCTCGGCGGGCAGGTCGATGGCCCAGCCGAGGACGGTGGGATCGGAGCTGAGGAGGACGAGCGGCGCCTCGGGCTCGGCGTCCTCCAGGGCGCGGAGCAGGCCGCAGCCGCTACCGGAGGCATCGGGCACGACGACGTCGTCGAGCACCACGACCCCTTCGGCCACGGCGCCGAGGAGGTCGGTCAGCGCCTCGGCGGCGTCCTCGGGCGAGGTGCGGTCGAGGGTGGCGCGGATG
>CAZCJT010000530.1:0-2318 GCA_964498565.1 uncultured Acidimicrobiaceae bacterium | reverse complement strand
CCCTCGAGTGCCGCTTCGGCCCCGACGCCCACGTCATCGTCGTCGCCTGCGCCGAGGTGCACGACGACCGCTGCTGCGCATAGGCCGGCCCTCCGGCCGGGGGCGCTGACTGCGGCCTTCGCCGGGTACGGGAGGCCCATGGCCGAGCACCAGACGGAAGAGACCGCCCTCGTCGCCGCCGGCGCCACCAGCGCCGACCTCGCCACCGGGACGCTGACGTTCATCGGCACCGCGACCGTCCTCATCGAGTGGGGTGGCTTCGCGGTGCTCACCGATCCGAACTTCCTCCATGCCGGCGAGAAGGCGTACCTCGGCATGGGGTTGAAGGTGAAGCGCCTCACCGACCCGGCCATGGAGCTGGACGATCTGCCCCCGCTGGACTTCGTCGTGCTGTCGCACCACCACGGCGACCACTTCGACCACGTCGTGGCCGAGCGCCTCGACAAGGACCTGCCGATCGTCACCGAGCCGCACTCGGCCGACAAGCTCCGCGAGCAGCGGTTCCGGCGGGCCATCGCGCTGGACACGTGGCGGTCGCACCGGTTCGTGAAGGGCCGGGCCGCGATCCGCGTCACCGCCGTGCCCGGCAAGCACTCGCCCCGCCTGCTCGGTGCCGTGATCCCGGCGGTCATGGGATCGATGCTGGAGCTCGAGGTCGATGGGGCCGCGGTGCACCGCATCTACGTCACCGGCGACACGCTCCACTTCGACCGGCTCGCCGAGATCCCGGAGCGGTACCCGGACATCGACCTCTGCCTCATCCACCTCGGCGGCACCCGGATCGCCGGCATCCTCCTGACGATGGACGCCGAGCAGGGCGTGGAGACGCTGCAGCTGGTGCCGCCCCGCATGGCCGTGCCCATCCACTTCGACGACTACCCGGTGTTCAGGTCACCTCGCTCCGACTTCGAGGCAGCCGTCGCCGCCGCCGATCTCCGGACGACGGTCCGCTACCTCGACCGGGGCGAGCGCCTCGAGCTGCCGACCCGGTACGAACCGGCCACCTGAGCACCCCACGCGCGAACAGGCCGGGTCAGCAGGACGGTCGACCCGGATCGAGCAGGTCGGTGGCGTCGAAGCCGGCCAGCTCGAGCAGCTCGCGCACGCGATCCGGGGCGCCCACGACCCGGGGACGGCCACCGGCCCGGCGGGCGGCCAGGCACAGGCCGGCCACCACCTGGAGCTGGCGCAGGTCCGCGCACGTCCCGGCTGGGACGCCGATCACCACCGGCGGCCCGGCCCCGAACGTCACTTCGATGGTGGTCCTCGCCGGCATGGGACGTGGACGGGACGGAGCAGGCGGATTCATCGCGGCCCACCGATGAACCCGGACTCGCCGCGGCGTCTGCCATGGGGAAGAGTGGAGCCGACGTCCACGGGTGAAACGAGACAGCAGCGATGACCACGACCTCGATGGCGGGCGAGATCGACCCGTTCCTGCGCGACGGCTTCGAGCAGCACCGCCGGGAGCTCACCGGCTACTGCTACCGCATGCTCGGCTCGCCGTCCGAGGCCGACGACGCCGTGCAGGACACCCTGTTGAAGGCGTGGCAGTCCTACGACCGGTTCGAGGGTCGCTCCTCGCTGCGGTCGTGGCTGTACCGCATCGCCCACAACGTCTGCATGGACATGCACCGCAGCCCGCAGCGCCGGGCCCGGCCGATGGAGATGGGCCCGTCCACCAAGGTCGACGACGTCGTGCTCGGCGAGTGGCGGGAGGAGACGCTCTTCGTCCAGCCGGCCCGGGACGACCAGCTCCTCGACCTGTCCGGCGACCCCGCCGACGTGGCCACGGCCCGTGAGACCATCCGCCTGGCCTTCATCGCCGCCCTGCAGCACCTCCCGGCCAAGCAGCGCTCGGCTCTCCTCCTCTGCGACGTGCTGCGCTGGCCGGCCGCCGACGTGGCCGAGCTGCTCGAGACCTCGGTCGCCTCCGTCAACAGCGCGCTCCAGCGGGCGCGGGCGACCCTCGAGCAGCGGCGCGACGAGCCCCTCGACACGCGCCTCGACCCGGAGCACGAAGCCCTCCTCGCCCGCTACGTCGAGGCGTTCGAGCGCTACGACATCCCCGCCGTGGTGGCGCTGATGCGAGAGGACGCCGTGCTCTCCATGCCGCCGTGGGACACGTGGCTCGAGGGCCGGGACGAGGTCGGCGACTGGATGCTCGGCCAGGGCATCGGCTGCAAGGACTCGACGCTGCTGCCCATCGACGTGAACGGCACCGCCGGCTTCGCCGCCTACAAGCCCGGCGACGACGGCCTGCGCCACCCGTGGGCCATCCAGGTCATCGAGGTCGCCGGGGGGCGCATCGTCGGCCA
>CAZCJT010000529.1:0-2325 GCA_964498565.1 uncultured Acidimicrobiaceae bacterium | reverse complement strand
GCCTCGGTGCGCGACGCGACCGCCACGACGCGGGAGCCGGGCAGCGTGGCGATGGCGAGCCCGTGGACGGCGCTGATCCACCCGGCGCCGGCCAGCGCCCACTCGGTCATGGCGGGCTCCCGGTCACGGCGGGGGAACCTACCGAGATGCGCCCGGCGTGATCGCCGCACCCCACGGGGCACCGGTACGATCGACCCGTCGTGACCCGGGCCCTGAACTCCCTCGTGCGCATCGGCCTGCTGCTGGTGCTGGCGTCCGTGGTGGTCACCGCGGTGGGCATGGCGGTCGCCCCCCAGCTCACCGGCATCACCGAGGCCGCCCACGGCGAGGCCGCCGACGTCGAGCTGCGGAGCCTGTCCCAGCGGTCGTACGTCTACGCCGCCGACGGCACGCTCATCGCCACCCTGCAGGAGGAGGAGAACCGGGCCCCGATCACGCTCGACCAGATCCCCGACCACGTCGTCGGCGCCGTCCTGGCCGTCGAGGACTCCAACTTCTGGGACCACAAGGGCGTCAACGTCCGGGCCACGCTGCGGGCCCTGCTCTCCAACGTCGAGGCCGGGGGGACCAGCCAAGGCGGTTCCACCATCACCCAGCAGCTCATCAAGCAGAGCGTGCTGACCTCCGAGCAGACCTTCGACCGCAAGACGCGCGAGGTGTTCCTCGCGGTGCGGCTCGAGGAGCAGATGAGCAAGGAGGAGATCCTCGAGCGCTACCTCAACACCATCTACCTCGGGAACCACGCCTACGGGATCCAGGCTGCGGCCGAGACCTACTTCGGTGTCTCGGCGGCCGAGCTGGACGTGGGCCAGGCCGCCCTCCTGGCCGGCATGATCCGGGACCCCATCGACTACAACCCGTTCCTCTACCCCGAGATCGCCGTCGAGCGCCGCCGCATCGCCCTCGGCCGCATGGTCGACGAGGGCCTGCTCACCGAGGACGAGGCCGCGCTGCACAGCCTGGTTCCCCTGCCGACGGAGCCCACGCAGTACACGCCTCCTCCCGACGACTACTTCGTCGAGGAGGTGAAGCAGGAGCTGCTGGCCGACCCTCGTCTCGGGGCCACCGCCACCGAGCGCTTCGACGCCGTGTTCCGGGGCGGCCTCCAGATCCACACCACCCTCGACCTCGGCGTGCAGTACCAGTCCGAGCTCGCCCGCAACGACACGCTGGCGCCCTTCGCCCTCGACGGCCAGCCCGGGCTCTTCATCGCCGGCACCCACACCACCGGTCCGAGCGTCGGCCAGGAGGCCATCGGCACGGTCGCATCCGCCACGGTCGAGCCCGGCACCGGGGCGGTGCGGGCCATGATCGGCGGCCCCGGGTTCGGCGACGAGTACAAGTTCAACCTGGCCTCGCAGGGCTACCGCCAGCCGGGCTCGTCGTTCAAGACCTTCGTCCTCCTCGAGCTACTCGAGCAGGGGTACTCGCCCCAGGACACCATCTCGGGCCGGGGTCCGTGCCGGTTCCGCATCCCGAGCGAGCCCGAGCCCTACGAGGTGCAGAACTTCGGCAACTCCCGCGGCAGCACCGGCTCCATCACGTCGTTGACGACCAGCTCGTCCAACTGCGGCTACGTGCGCCTCGGCCAGATCGCCGGCATCGACAACGTCACCGAGCTCGCCGGCAAGATGGGCCTCGTCACCCGCAACGCGGCCAACGAGATCGTGCCGCTCGACCCGAGCATCTTCTCCACACCGCTCGGCACCCAGGAGGTCACGCCGCTCGGGATGGCCGCCGCCTACGCCGCCATCGCCAACGACGGCCAGTACCACCGCCCCTACTACGTCGAGCGGGTCCTCGACCGCGACGGCCAGCTCGTCTTCCAGCACCGCGATCCCGGCGAGCGGGTGATGTCGATCGAGACCGCGCAGATCGCGGCCGACATCTTGAAGGCCAACGTCGAGGGCGGCACCGGCACGGCGGCACGGGTTCGGGGCCACGACGTCGGCGGCAAGACCGGCACCGCCCAGGACTTCTCCAACGCCTGGTTCGTGGGCTTCAGCAAACAGCTGTCGACCGCCGTGTGGATGGGCGCCATCGAGGGCAACGTGCCCATGTTCCGGGTCGGCGGCCGCAACGTCACCGGCGGCGCGTACCCGGCGCAGATCTTCGGCCGTCTCTACAACGGCGTGCTCGCCAACGTGGAGCCCGTGCCCTTCGCCGAGCCACCGGCACGCCGGGGCACCGGTGCCCTCCGCCTCGACCGCAACATCGACCTGGACGGCTACACCGAGGCCCCGAGCCGGCGGCGCAGCACCTCGCCGTCGCGGTCTACCCGCAGCCCCTCCCGGAGCCCCTCGCGCTCGGCCACCACCGCGCCCG
>CAZCJT010000528.1:0-2327 GCA_964498565.1 uncultured Acidimicrobiaceae bacterium | reverse complement strand
CACCGCTCCCCGAACCACGGGTCCACCCTCGACTTCGCCGACTTCCGCCCCTACCAACCCGGCGACGACTTCCGCCGCATCGACCACCTGGCCCTCGCCCGCCTCGACCGGCTGCTGATCCGCCTGTACGAAGCCGAGGACGACCTCACCGTCCGCCTCCTCCTCGACACGTCCGCGTCGATGGCCGGTGCGGTGCTGCACCAGGCGGCACGGGCCGCCGCAGCCATCGGGTTCACCGCCCTCACCCGACGCGACCGGGTGAGCGTCCACACGTTCCCGCTCGACGTACCGGCGCCGACCTTCCGGGGCCGGCAGGCCTCCGCCGCCCTGTTCCGCCACCTCGAGTCGCTCGAGGCGACCGGCACCGGCGACTTCGTCGGCGCCGCCCGGCACCTGCTCGGCCGGCCCGGGCCCGCCGGGCTCACCGTGCTCCTCTCGGACCTGCTCACCCCCGACTGGGAGCAGGGCATCACCCGGCTGCCGGCGCGTGGCGCCGACCTGGTTGTGGTCCACGTGCTCGCCGCCGAGACCCTGCACCCGCCCCTCGCCGGTGACCTCGAGCTCGTCGACCAGGAGACGGGCCAGACGGTGGCGGTGTCCATGTCGCCCGCCACCCGCCGCGACTACGAAGCCCTGGCGCAGAGCTGGGCCGACGACGTCGCCCGACGTTGCCGCAGCGTCGGTGCCGCCTACGTGCGGGTCCTCGACACCGACCACCTCGAGGCCCTGCTCGTCTCTGCCTGGCGCGACGCCGGGGTGCTCCGGTGAGCTTCGCCAACCCGGCAGCGCTCTGGCTCCTCACCCTCGCCGCACCCGTGGTGCTGCTCCACGTCCTGCGGCCCCGCCGCGCCCGCCACGAGGTCCGCTCCGTGCTGCTGTGGCAGCAGGTGCCATCGCCCGTCGCCGCGGCCACGCCGTGGCAGCGGCTCGTGCCCAGCGCTCTGCTCCTCCTCCAGCTGCTCGCCGTCGTCCTGCTCGCCCTCGCCGCCGCCCGCCCCGTCATCGCGGAGGACACTCCGCTCTCGGCGCACACGGTCTTCATCATCGACGCCTCCGCGTCCATGGGAGCCCGAGAGGGCACGGCCACCCGGACCGACCTCGCCGCCGACGCTGCGAGCGAGCTGTTCGACGAGCTCCCCGACGGCGGCCTCGCCAGTGTCGTCGAGGCCGGCACCACGGCCCGCGTCACCCTCAGCGCCAGCGCCGACCGGAGCGCCTTCGACGCCGCCCTCGAGCGGATCGAACCGAGCGAGGGGCGCGGCGACCTCATCGGTGCCTTCACGCTCGCCCGGAGCCTCGAGACCCCCGGCGTCCCCATCGGGTTCGTGCTCCTCTCCGACGGCGGACTCGAACCCGCCGAGCAGCGCCAGGCTCCCGCCGGCACCCGCTACGAACCGGTCGGCGAGGAGCGCACCAACCGGGCCATCACGAGCCTCACCGTGGAACCGCGCGGTTCGGGCGTCCACGCGGTCGCCACGGTCACCCACACCGGGGGCGCTGCGGCCACCCAGACCCTGCGCCTCGACGTCGACGGCCGCACCGTCCACGCCGAGGCCGTGCGGCTCGAGCCCGACGACGTGGTGGAGGTCGCGGCCGATCTCCCGGCGGGCCGACGGATCGAGGCGTTCCTGGAAGGTGAGGACGCACTCGACCTCGACGACCACCGCTACGCCACCGCCCCACCCGTCGAGGACCTCACCGTGGCCGTCATCGGCGGCGGTGACCCGTTCCTGGACATCCTCCTCGACGCCCTGCCCGGCGTGACCGCCACCCAGGTCGCATCCCCGGCCGCCGCTCCCGACGCCGACGTCGTGGTCCTCGACCGGGTCCCGGTGCCCGCCGACCTCGACGTGCCGTACTGGGCGATCGCCCCGCCCGGAGGCACACCGGACGTCACGGTCACCGGAGACGTGGAGCAGCCAGCGGTGACCCTCGTCGACAGCCGGGACCCGCTACTCGCGGATCTCGACCTCACCGACCTGGCGGTGGCCACCAGCCAAGCGGTGCAGGCGCCGCTCGCCACCGAGCTCGTCGGGGCCGAGGGCACACCGCTGCTCCTGCGGGGCGGGTCGTCGGTGCCGTTCGTGTACCAGACGTTCTCCATCGCCGAGTCCAATCTGCCCGTCCAGGTGTCGTTCCCGATCCTCGGCGACCGGATCCTGCGCGAGCTGGCCGGACCGGGCTCGATCGGCGTCCCCGGCACGGTCGGCGACCGGCTACCCCACGACGTCGACCGGGCCACGGTGCTGGAACGGCCCGGCGGCGCCCGCGTCGAGCGACCTGTGGGCTCCGGTGCCGCCGTCGCCGACCAGGCCGGGTTCTGGGAG
>CAZCJT010000527.1:0-2336 GCA_964498565.1 uncultured Acidimicrobiaceae bacterium | reverse complement strand
GGTTGCTCCGCCTGGCCTCGGCCCCCTACTTCGTGCTCGGCGCGGCCCGGGACGACGTCATCCGGCTCCGCATCGACACGCCCTGGGACTGGCGCCAACGGCACGAGCTCCGGTCGTTGGACATCGAGCCCGACGACGCCGGCCAGCCCCAGGTCCGGTGGGCCGCCACGGTGCTCGACCGGGAGACGGCCACCGAGGTGGTCGTAGAGGGCCACGTCGAGGTCCGCTGGAGCCACGGCCGCTTCGCCGGACCGCCCGAGGCCAAGGTGTACCTGGACACACCGCCCGCCCTGGTGCCGGGCTACGTGTCGCTGATCTGAACCCGAACGCGAAAGGACCGGGGTGTCGCCACCCCGGTCCCTCTCATGGCTTCGGAAGACGAGTGACTACGCGGTCAGGCGCCGTCGCCAGGCCAGCGCCGCCAGCGACAGCGCAGCCAGACCGGCGACCGCCGCCAGGCCGGTGTCACCGCCGGTCGCGGGCAGGTTCTTCGGTGTCGGCGCGCCGTTCCCGTCCAGGGTGGGCGGGTTCGGCGGTGCCGGCACGGAGCGATCCGTGATCTGGGGGCCATCGACTCGCACTGCGGGGGCGTCGGGATCGCTCGGCGAGGTGATCTGGGCCGAGTTGACCAGCGTCCCGGTGGCGTTGTCGGCGACCTTCACCGTGACGGTCAGGGTCTCGCCGCTCCCGGCCTCGATGTCCTGGCCGCTCCAGGTGACGGTCTGGCCGTCCCTGTTGCAGCCATCGGAGCAGGCGACGAACGCCAGCCGGTCGTCGAGCACGTCGCTCACGGTGACGTCCTCGCAGGTCTCGCCGCCGGCGTTGAAGACGTGCACGAAGTAGTTGAACGTCTGGCCGGGGGTGACCTCGAGGTGGCTGGCCGCCTTGTTGGAACGACCCAGGTCGCACGGACCGCTGAAGCCGTCGGTCACCCGAGGCAGCTCCAGGCGCTTGGTCTCGGTGAAGTCCTGACCCTCGCAGCTGCCGGTGGCCGTGAGCACGTCGGTGAACGTGGTGCCCGGGGCTGCGCCCGGGTCGACCTCGACGGTGACCGTGAACGTGGCCGTCTCGTTGGCGGCGAGGTTGCCGACGTTCCACGTCAGCGTGCCCCCGTCAGCGGAGGTCGCTGCCGGCGCGCTCGTGATGGAGGTGAAGGGGCCGGTGATCACGTCGGTGACCACCACGTCGGTGAGGTCGCACGGGCCCCGGTTGGGCACCGTGAGGGTGTAGTCGAAGGTCGAGCCCGCCTTGACGTCGGCCTGCGACACGTCCTTGTGGAGGTCGCGCAGCGGGTTGCCACCGTCGGTGCAGGTGATGCCTCCGGCCGGGACGGCGGCGCCGGCGGTCAGCGGGGCCACCGGGATCCGGGCCTCGACGAGCGGCTCGCCGATGACGCTCAGGACGGCGATGTCGATGACGATCGCAGCGGCGCTGGCGCTGACCTGCGTGCCGTCAGCGGCAGCGTCGACGTCGAGCGTCTCCTCGCCGACCAGGATGTCGAGTTCCACGATGCCGGCCTCGCCGAGCACGGTGTCGAGGACACCTTCGAGACCGTCGGTGAGCTGGTCGACGAGGCCGCCCAGCTGGTCCAGGGGCACGAGGTTGATGAGCGGGATGTCCGGGATCGGTGAATCACCGGGGGTGGTGATGTTCACGACCGGGGCCTCGAAGTCCGCGGTGGCGCCGCCGGGCTGGCCGGTTGCGGTGGCGGTGAGGATCGGGGTGGAGGCGACGTCGACGGAGATCTCGGCTGGCGTGCCCTCGAACAGGATGACGCTGGTCACCTGGCTGAGCGACTCGGACTGCAGGGCTCGTCCGGCCTGGCCCTCGACGAGCTCGGTGGTGATCGTGGACTGGGTGGAGGTGACGCCGCCGGCGGGGTTGTCCACCGTGACGAGCCGACCGAGGCCCGGGACCTCCAGGACGGAGAGGTTGGCCGTCTCGACCTGGGCCTGGGAGATCGGGGCGCCAGGGGCGACGCAGACCCCGTCGCCGGGCCAGCGGGCCCAGGCGGTGGCCGAGGAGACATCCAGGTTCAGCAGCGGGTCGACCGGTACGTCGAGCAGGGTGGCGTTGAGCGGCTCGGCGTTGTCCGGCGGCGCGGTCTGCGTCGCGGTGGAGAGGATGTCGTTCAGCGGGACGGCGCCGAGCAGCTCGCCGCTCAGGTTCGCCGCCGTCGCCGTCGAGCGGGGGTCGGCGGTCGAGTTCACGCCCGTCGACGCCGGCGTCAGCTGGACGTCGACCACCGGCGTACCGGCCAGGCTGGCGTCCACCCCCAGCAGCTGGGCCGTGCCCGTGCCGCTGTACCCGGCACCGGGTGCCTGGGTGGGAGCCGT
>CAZCJT010000526.1:0-2351 GCA_964498565.1 uncultured Acidimicrobiaceae bacterium | reverse complement strand
CCGCGCCGCTTGGCGACGGGGCTCATCGTCGGCTCGCCGGGGATTGGCCGGGGTCGGTGGGCATCCTCCTAGTATCCGGCCGACAGCCGCCCCGGCCAAGCCAGACAAGGGAAGCACGCATGGACCTCCTCGAATACCAGGGCAAGCAGTTCTTCGCCCGCTACGGCATCCCCGTGAGCGACGGCGAGGCCGTCACCACGGTGGACGATGCGGTGGCCGTCGCCGACCGCATCGGCTACCCCGTGGTGGTGAAGGCCCAGGTGCACGTCGGCGGCCGCGGCAAGGCCGGCGGCGTGAAGCTGGCGGCGAACACCGACGAGGTCCGCGAGCACGCCGGCAACATCCTCGGCCTCGACATCAAGGGCCACGTCGTGAAGACGATCTGGATCGAGGTCGCCTCCGACATCGCGGAGGAGTACTACGCCTCCTTCACCCTCGACCGCTCCGCCAAGAAGCACCTGGGCATGCTGTCCGCCGAGGGCGGCGTCGAGATCGAGACCGTGGCCGAGGAGAACCCCGACGCCATCGCCAAGATCTGGATCGACCCCGTCGACGGCCTCTCCGAGGCCGACGCACGCGACTGGGTGGCCAAGGCCAACCTGAACCCCGACGCCACCGAGGGCGCGGTCGACATCCTGCGCAAGCTGTACACCGCCTACACCGAGGGCGACGCCGACCTCTGCGAGATCAACCCGCTGATCCTCAAGCCCACCGGCGAGGTCCACGCCCTCGACGCCAAGGTCACCCTCGACGGCAACTCCACCTTCCGCCACGAGGACTACGAGGAGTTCGAGAAGACCCAGGTCCGGGACGAGCGCGAGGAGGACGCCCACAGCAAGGGCCTCCAGTACGTCGGGCTCGACGGCTACGTGGGCGTGATCGCCAACGGCGCCGGCCTGGCCATGTCCACCGTCGACATCGTCAACCAAGTCGGCGGCAAGCCGGCCAACTTCCTCGACATCGGCGGCGGCGCCAACGCCGAGGTCATGGCCGGTGCCCTCGAGGTCATCAACAACGACCCCAAGGTCAAGGCCATCTTCATCAACATCTTCGGCGGCATCACCAAGGGCGACGAGGTGGCCAACGGCATCGTCACCGCCCTCGGCCGGGTCCAGATCGACGCGCCGATCGTGATCCGCATCGACGGCACCAACGCCGCCGAGGGCCGGGAGATCCTCAGCCGACACGAGTCCGAGAAGCTGATCAGCAAGCCCACCATGGTGGAGGCCGCCGAGACGGTCGTCGCCCTGGCCCAGGAGAGGGGTGGCCAGTAATGGCGATCTTCGTCGACGAGAACACCAAGGTCATCTACCAGGGCCTCACCGGCTCCCAGGGCTCCTTCTACGGCCAGCGCAACGCCGAGTACGGCACGCAGGTCGTGGCCGGCACCCACCCGAAGAAGGCCGGCACCGACGTCAACGGCGTGCCGATCTACGCCAGCGTCGCCGAGGCCGTGGCCGAGACCGGCGCCACGGCGTCGTGCATCTTCATCCCCGCCCCCGGCGTCCGCGACGCCGTGATGGAGGCCGCCGAGGGTGGCGTCGAGTTCATCGTCGTCATCACCGAGGGCGTCCCCGCCCACGACGAGGCCTGGTTCTACAACAAGCTCCAGCGCGACTTCCCGAACGTGCAGCTGCTCGGCCCGAACTGCCCCGGCATCATCAGCCCCGGCAAGTGCAACATCGGCATCACCGCCGGCGAGATCGCCAAGGAGCCCTCGGCCGAGGGCCCCAACGTGGGCATCGTGTCCCGCTCCGGCACCCTCACCTACCAGGCGCTGTACGAGCTGAAGCTGAAGGACATCGGCGTGTCCACCTGCGTGGGCATCGGCGGCGACCCCGTCCCCGGCACCACGTTCATCGACTGCATCGAGCGCTTCGAGGCCGACCCCGAGACCCACGCCATCATGATGATCGGCGAGATCGGCGGCTCGGCCGAGGAGGAGGCCGCCGAGTACATCGCGGCCAACGTCTCCAAGCCGGTCGTGTCCTACGTCGCCGGCGTCACCGCCCCTCCCGGCAAGAAGATGGGCCACGCCGGCGCCATCGTGTCGGGCGGCAAGGGCACCGCGGCGGCCAAGCGCGAGGCCCTCGAGGCCGCCGGCGTGCAGGTGGGCAACAACCCCACCGAGGCCGGCGCCCTCATGGTCGAGGTGGTCGACGGGCTACGCTGAGCCACCACACGCCCAGCACGTAGGCGGCGCCCCACCCCCACGGGTGGGGCATCGCCGCGTCCGGGCCCGCGTTGGCGCCCGGCGGCGCCCACCCCATGCTGGTGGGAATGCCCCGTTCGTCCCGCGTGCTCCTGCTCAGCGCCCTCGTGCTGCTCGCTGCCGGCATCGTCGCCGCCCT
>CAZCJT010000525.1:0-2357 GCA_964498565.1 uncultured Acidimicrobiaceae bacterium | reverse complement strand
GCCAGGGCCAGCACGCCGGCCCGCAGCGCGGCGAGGGGCGGCTCGCCGGCCGGGTGGGCGGCGATCGCCCCCCGGAGGAGGTCGAGGCGGCGGTCCTGCTCGTCGGAGAGCACCCCCTCCTTCGAGCCGAAGTACCGGTAGAAGGTGCGGGGCGACACGAGCGCGGCGTCGGCGATCTCCTCGACGGTGACCTCGTCGAAGCCTCGATCCTCGAAGAGGGTCACGGCGACCTCGACCAGCCGCTGGCGGGTGCGCGCCTTCTTGACCTGCCGGAGTCCGCCGTCCACGGCGGCACCCTACGGCGGCATCTGTCACGTCTGACAACTGGCAGACATGACAGGAGCTACGTCAACGGACCCCGAGGAGGTCGACCACGAAGACCAACGTCTCGTTGGGGCCGATGACGCCGCCGGCACCCTGCTTGCCGTAGGCCTTGTCGGGCGGCAGCACGAGCCGCCGCCGACCGCCGACCTTCATGCCCTGGACGCCCTCGTCCCAGCCGCTGATGACCATGCCGGCGCCGAGGCGGAACGAGAAGGTCTCGCCCCGGTCCCACGAGGCGTCGAACTGCTTGCGGGTCTTCCACGACACGCCGACGTAGTGGACGTCGACCGTGTCGCCGCTGGCCGCGGTGGGCCCGTCGCCCTCCTCGAGGTCCTCGATCATCAGCTTGATGGGTGGGATCTCGCCCGGTGGGACGTAGACATGGGGCTTCTCGGAGTCGGCCATCCCCCGAGGCTAAGGCCTCGGGCGGCAGCCACGATCCCCCACTCCTGTCACTGGCTCGGCCACCATCACCCGGGGATCCGCGCTTTTCCGCCGATCACCGCCGAGACTGGACGCTGGGCCCAACCCCCTGGAGGACAATCCCATGAACAGATCAGAGCTCATCGAGAAGCTGGCCAGCGACACCGAGCTGTCCAAGCAGCAGGTCACCGCCGTCGTCTCGGCCTTCGAGGACACGATCGTGTCCGAGGTCAAGGCCGGGAACAAGGTGCAGCTGCCCGGCTTCCTCACCTTCGAGAAGGGGCACCGTGCCGCTCGCACCGGCAAGAACCCCCAGACCGGCGAGGCGCTGGAGATCAAGGCGGCCGACGTGCCCAAGGTGAAGGTCGGCAAGGGCTTCAAGGACGCCGTCAACTCCTGACGGCCCCGGCCCCGACGCGAACGTCCGCTCCGGCGCCGGCTTCCGCCGGCGCCGGTGGCGCGTCCGGGCCGGCTCCTAGACCCGCCGGGCGTCCTCGACCAGGTTGATCTGGTAGAGCACCTGGTCGAGCAGGTCGGCCGCCTCGATGCCGGCGAAGCGGGCCGGGGTCTCGGGCGTCACGGTCGACGGCAGCGGGGCCAGGATGGTCCACGGCGTCGGGTGGCAGAACTGCACCACCGAGTAGCGCTCGCCGTCGTGGGCGGGTTCGGCCACCACCCGGTGCCAGCCCGAGGGGATGATCCCGTTGGACAGGCGCTCGAGCATGATGCCGGTGTTGAGGATCACGTGGCCCTCGGGCGGGGCGGCATCCACCCAGACGGCGGCCGTGTCGTCGGTGGCCGCCTTGGTGCGCACCTGCAGGCCGGCCGTCGTGGCCCGGGGGAGCACGGTGGTGAGGTTGATGTCGGCGTGCGCGCCGGCCCACTCGTGGGGGGCGTCGGGCGCCGACGACATCGGCGGGTAGCGGATGGCGCGGTTGAGCACGGGACCGTCCTCGAGCAGCGCCTCGAAGAACGACTCGTGGGCGCCGAGGCCGAGGGCGATGATGCGCAGGAAGCGGCGCTGGGTGTCGAGGACGCGCTCGTGGAACTCGGTGAGCACGGCCGTGATGCCGGGGACGTCGGCCTCGGGCAGCACCGGATCGTGGAAGCGGTGCGGGTACTTGCGCCGCATCGGGTGCCCCTCGGGGACCGTGGGGCCCCAGTTGAGCATCTCCTTCCAGTCCGGCACCTCCGAGGTGGCGGCCGTCTCCACCAAGAGGCCCGTGTACCCGGCCTGGCCGTGGGTGCCAGGTGCGATCCAGGCGTCCTTGCGGTCCTGGTCGAGCTCGAAGAACTGCCGCAGCATCCCGTAGGCGTCGTCGAGCATGGTCTCGGACAGGTCGGTGGCGGTGTAGACGAAGCCGGTCTCCAGGCTGCGCATGACGCCGTCCACCACGGCTCGGCGCCGGCCGGCATCGCCCCGCTCGAACGCGAGCAGGTCGACGTCGAGGATCTCGTCCGAAGCGGTGCCGGTCACCGAGCGAACGGTACCGCCGCCGCCCGACAGACTCCGGGCGTGCCCACCGCCCTCGCCCGCCGCCGGTTCCTCCAGGTCTGCGTCGCCGCCCTCGCCGGTGCGGGTGCCGCGTGCGGATCGGGTGAGGGCGCCG
>CAZCJT010000524.1:0-2366 GCA_964498565.1 uncultured Acidimicrobiaceae bacterium | reverse complement strand
GCGCTCGTGGCCGGTGCGTTGGCGGCCGCTGCGTCGCCGCGCCTGGTCGGCCGCGTCGACCGGCTGCTCCGCCACACCGTGTCAGGCGCCGGGCTCTCCGCCGTGGTCGTGGGGGTGTACCTCGTGGTCGTCATCGGGCTGGGCCGGGTGCCGGACGAGGACGAGCGTTCCGTGCTGGTGCTGTCGATGCTCGCCGCTGCCGTCTCCGCCGCCCTCTACCTCCCCGCGCGCGATCGCCTCACCGAAGCCGCCGACCGGCTGGTGTACGGCGCTCCCCAGGACCCGGCCCAGGCCCTCGACACCTTCGGGTCTCGTATGACCCGCGCCCTGCCCATGGAGGAGCTGCTCCTCCAGCTGGCCGAGCTGGCGAAGAAGCACTTCGGGCTGCGCTCCGCCGAGGTCTGGACCGGCGTCGATGGTCGGCTGGCGCGGGCCGCCGCCGTGCCCGACGCCGGGCCCGGCGCGATCAGACTCGGGTCGACCGAGCTGCCCGTCGTCACCCGGGCGGGCGTGTCGGGGCGAGGCTGGGCGGCGGTGTGGCTCCCCCAGGTCCTCGAGTCTCGGGGCGACGGCCCACTGCGGATCGCCCCCATGACGCACTCCGGGCAGCTCTTCGGTCTGCTCGTGCTCGAGCGCCCGGAGGGTGAGGAGGAGTTCTCCGAGGAGGACGACCGCGTGCTCACCGAGCTGGCCCGCCAGGTCGGCCTCGCCCTGCAGAACAGCGAGCTCGACAACGCCCTGAAGGCCACCCTCGAGGAGGTGCAGCGCAAGAACGCCGAGCTGCAGCAGTCACGTGCGCGCATCGTCGCCAGCGGTGATGCGGAACGGCGGAAGATCGAGCGCAACCTCCACGACGGTGCGCAGCAGCACCTCGTGGCGCTGGCGGTGAAGCTGCGCCTCATCCAGCGGGTCGGCGAGGCCAACCCGGAGCAGGCCCTGGCCATGGTGGAGGAGGCCCGGAGCGACGTGCTCGCCACCGTCGAGGAGGTGCGGGCGCTCGCCCACGGCATCTACCCGCCGCTGCTCATGGACCGCGGGCTGCCCGAGGCCCTGCAGGCCGCCGCCGGCCGAGCGAGCCTGCCCACGACCGTCACCGCCGACGGCATCGCCCGCTACGAACAGGACGTCGAGGCCGCCGTCTACTTCTGCTGCCTCGAGGCGCTGCAGAACGCCGGCAAGCACGCCGGCGAGGACGCCAGCGCAGCCGTCGAGGTGGTCGCCGAGGAGGGCGGCCTGCGCTTCGAGGTGCGGGACGACGGCGCCGGGTTCGACCTGGTCGATGGCGTGCGCGGGCACGGGTTCGTGAACATGGCCGACCGGCTCGGCGCCATCGGCGGGTCGGTGGAGGTGTGGTCGGCGCCGGGCGAGGGCACCCGGATATCGGGCCGGATCCCGGCCGTACCCCGGGCGGACCCAGCGACGTGACGGCCCTTCTCGCCCACCTCCGCGCCGAGGCCCGCCGCCGCTGGACGGCGTGGCTCTGCGTCGTCCTGCTCGTCGGTGTCGTGGGCGGGTTGGTGCTCGGGGCGAGCGCCGGCGCCCGTCGGACGCACACCGCCTACGACCGACTCGTGGCCGACACCGAGGCCTGGGACGTGCTCGTGAACCCGTACGCGGGCGCCGAGAGCGCCATCGACCCGGCGGAGGTCGCTGCCCTCCCGGAGGTCGCCGAGCTCGGCCGGATGGATGGAGTCGCCGCCACGCTCGTGCACGACGGAGAGACGACGCTCGGCTCGGGACCGATGGCGCTCGCCGCCGCCGATGAGCGGGTGCTGGTCGACTTCGCGCGCCCCGGTGTCCGCGACGGGGTGCTGTTCGACAACACGGAACCGACCCACGTCATGGTCGACGACGTCATGGCCGAGCACTACGGCATCGCGGCCGGCGACCGGGTGCAGATCGCCACGGGCAACCTCGACGAGCTGACCGAGTGGGAGATGGCCGGAGCGGAGGGCGAGCCGCCCATGGTCCCCCGGGACGCGGTCGTCACCGGTGTGGCGACGGCTCACGACGGCATCGTCGACGACGAGGCGTTCGCCTACGGGACCCTCTACCTGTCGCATGCCTTCGCCGAGCGCTACGAGCTCGAGCCGTTCTTCTACGGGTTGACGATCCGGCTGGCGCCCGGGGCCACGGTGGCGGAGCTGCGGCGCTCGATCCAGGCGATGGCGCCTGAGGAGGCGTTCGAGTTCAAGACGGAGGCGAGCGTCGCCGACGCCGTCGGCCGCGGCACCATGCCGCACACGATCGCCCTGGTGCTGTTCGCGGCCGTGGTCGCTGCCGCCGGGCTGGTCGTCGCCGGCCAAGCGCTCTCCCGGCAGCTCCACCCCCTCCGCTGGGACCGGCCGGTGCTGGCGGCGATCGGT
>CAZCJT010000523.1:0-2379 GCA_964498565.1 uncultured Acidimicrobiaceae bacterium | reverse complement strand
CCCGGCCAGCCGGTAGCCGGTGCCGTCGGCGTCCACGTCGCCGGCGGCCGCCATCCGCGACAGGGCCGTCCGGGTCGCTCCCTCCGACAGGCCGAACAGCTCCCCGGACCGCACCAGGGCCTGGGTCGGCAGACGGGGCGGGTCCACGCCGAGCAGCGTCGACGCGATCACGGACCGGGCCGTGAGCGGCCGGTCCCCGATGTCACGGTTGCGGGACACGTGCAGTCCAACTGTAAGATGAGGTCATGGCCGTGACCGAGCGTGACACAGGCATCCGGACCAGCATGGTCCCACCGCCCGAGGTCCTGCCCGACGTCCTGCCGACCGACCGGCTCGGCCCCACAGGGAAGCCGATCCGGGAGATCCGCGACGGCCTGCGCCAGATCGACGACGTCCGGAACACCGGCTCGGTCCTGCTCACGTGGGGCCATGCCGCGGCCACCATCGCCTTCGCCCTGTACCTCGACCACCCGCTCGCCTGGGTCGTGTCGTTCGTCTTCATGGGAGCCGTGCACGCCCGCATGGCCATCCTGATGCACGAGGCCGCCCACAAGCTGCTCTTCACGAACAAGCGGGTGAACGACGGCGTCGGTCGCTGGCTGGCCGCCTACCCGGCGTTCGTCCCGATGGAGCTCTACCGGCGCAGCCACTTCGCCCATCACCGGGAGGAGTTCGGCCCCGAGGAGCCCGACCTCAACCTGTACCAGGGGTACCCGATCACCCGGGCGTCGCTGAAGCGCAAGCTGGGGCGCGACCTGCGGGGCACGTCGGGCTGGAAGAGCCTGAAGGTGCTGCTCCAGGCGGCCCGCAAGGAGCAGGGCTACGGCATCGCCCGCAAGATCGTGGTGGCCCAGGTGGCCCTCGCCACGGTCCTGACAGCGTGGGGCGTCTCGGTGGCCGGCGCGGTGGGCGCGCTCACGTACCCCGTGCTGTGGCTCGGGACGCACCTCACGGTCTGGCGCGTCGTCAACCGGCTCCGCTCCATCGCCGAGCACGGCGGCATGCAGGCCTCCCCCGACCGCCGCCAGACCACCCACCACGTGCGCCAGAACCGGCTGGCCCGGTTCTGGATCGCGCCGTTCAACACCGGCTGGCACCTGGCCCACCACGTCGACATGGGCGTGCCCTTCCGCAAGCTGCCCGAGCTTCACGCCGAGCTCGTCGCGGCCGGTTGGGTCACCGAGGGCTACGTGTACCCCACCTACCGGGCCCTCTGGCGCGACCTGTCCAGCCGACCCGAATGACCCCCGGTGTCGTTCTGGCCTACGGATTCCCCCGCCTGCGGGGGAATCCGTAGGCCAGAACGGGTGGGGGGCGACGCCATAGGGTCCCCGCCATGCCCGCCGCCTCCGACCGCAACACCCTCGTCGCCGCCCTCCACGAGCAGTTCGAAGCGCTCATCGAGCTCGGCCGGCAGCTCGACGACTCGCAGTGGCAGACCGCGACCGACTGCCCGGGCTGGACGGTGAAGGACCTGTACAGCCACGTCATCGGCACCGAGCTCATGCTGCTCGGCCGGCCCGACGAGACCATCGAGGTCGGGGACGCGCCGCACCTCCACAACGAGATCGGCCAGTTCAACGAGGTGTCGGTCATCCGTCGCCGCGATCGGCCCGGCGCCGAGGTGCTGGCCGAGCTCGAGTCGATCGTCGCCGAGCGGACCGGGGCCCTCGATGCCATGACCCAGGCCGACTTCGACGCCGAGTCCTTCACGCCGGCGGGCAAGGACACCTACGGCCGCTTCATGCAGATCCGGGTGTTCGACTGCTGGATCCACGAGCAGGACGCACGTGAGGCGCTCGGCCTCCCCGGGCACGCCAGCGGCCACGCCGTCGACGTGAGCCTCGACGAGCACGCCACCGCGCTCGGCTTCGTGGTCGGCAAGAAGGCCGGTGCCACCGAGGGGCAGTCGGTGCGACTGCAGCTCACCGGCGACACCGAGCGCACCGTCGACGTCCGGGTCGACGGCCGGGCCACCGTGGTGGACGACCTCCAGGACCCGACCACCACCATCACCATCCCGACCCTGCTGTGGTTCCGCTTCGCCGCCGGCCGCCGGGCCGCCGACCCGTCCCACCCCGACGTCACCGTCGAGGGCGACCAGGAGCTCGGCCAGCGCGTCCTCGCCAACGCCGCCTACACCATCTGAGGAAACGGCGCAGGGCTCGAGGTGGCACCGGTCGCAGAGCACGAGCTGCCCGGGACGACGCTGCCGTCGGGCTGCGCCGGCCCCCCGCCCGTTCGGGCCGTGACCACGGAGCGGGCGTCACTGCGCTGGCAGACTCCGCGCCGTGACGCTGGAGACACCTGACGAGCGGTGGGACGCCGCCCTCGATGCGGTCGGCGCCGTGGCCGGCGATCGTGCCGCCGCCTACGCCG
>CAZCJT010000522.1:0-2391 GCA_964498565.1 uncultured Acidimicrobiaceae bacterium | reverse complement strand
CCACTCCGCGCCGAGGACCCGCCGGCCGTGGGTCACGACGCTCTCGAGCAGCGTCGCCCGGTCCCGGGCCCCGATGATCACGGCGGCGGTCTCGAGGACGTCGGCGCGCGGGTCGTGGGTGGCGTCGTCGAGCAGGCGCAGGTCCTCGATGTCGACGCCGGGAACGGCACGGATGCTGCTGACGAGCCCGGGGACGGTGGCAGCGTCGGGCAGCTGGACGGCCAGCTCGTCGATGGCCCGGCCGGCGCACCGTTCGAGGATGTCGATCCCGACGATCTCGGCCTGGACGGCGCCGATGGCGGTGGCCACCTCTCCCAGCGCTCCGGGTCGGTCGGGCAGCCACACGCGGACGATGCAGGTCTCCATGGGCCTGACGGTACGGAGGGCCCGTGAACGGTCGGTTTCGGGCCGACGGCCGGCACATGAGCACCGGGTGGACGCCGCCCGGCGGGCGCGGTCCTCAACTTGACCGCGTGGTCAAGTACCGTGGACGCCATGAGCCGGCGACTCACACCCCGAGGCGAGCAGCGACGCGGTGAGCTGCTCGCGTACGCCACCGATCGCTTCGCCACGAACGGCTACCACCCCACCTCGGTGGCCGAGCTGGTCGACGGCCTCGGCGTCGGCAAGGGCGTCTTCTACTGGTACTTCGAATCCAAGGAGGACCTCTTCCTCGAGATCCTCCGCACCGGCGAGCGCGGGCTGCGCCGGGCCCAGCAGGACGCGATGGGCGACGAGTCGGACCCCCTCGCCCGCATGGAGCTCGGCATCCGGGCCTCGATGGAGTGGTGGGCCGAGCACCGGGAGCTCTACGTGCTCATCGAGTTCGCCCGCACCGAGGCCAGCTTCGCTCCCGGCGTCCGCAAGGGTGAGCGCGTCGCACTCGAGGACACCCGACGCCTGGTCCGTGAGGCCATGGACTCGGGCGCCATCGCCGACGGCAACGACTCGATCGTGGCCCAGGCCGTCCTCGGCGTCAGCTCGGTGCTGGCCCGCACCCAGCTGCTCGGTCGCTCCCGTCCGGCACGGGAGGTGGCCGACGAGGTCATCGACTTCTGCTGGCACGGGCTCGTGGGCGCGCCCGCCGGACAGTCGCGCGCCCGCCGCAGCGCCTAGGCCAGCTCGGGCAGCGCCTTCTTCATCCCCCGGATCGCCTGCTGGATCCGCTGGTCGTTCTCGATGAGGGCGAACCGGACGTGGCCTTCGCCTCCGGGGCCGAAGCCGACGCCCGGCGAGGTGGCCACGTGGGCCTCGGTGACGAGCATCTTGGCGAACTCGACCGAGCCCATGTGCTTGTAGGGCTCGGGGATGGGGGCCCAGACGAACATGGTGCCGCCCGGGCGGGGCATGTCCCACCCGATGCGGTCGAGGCCGTCGCACAGCGCGTCTCGCCGGCTCTGGTAGATCGCGTTGATCTCCTTCGGGTACTCGGTGGCCTCGTTCATGGTGACCGTCGCCGCGATCTGGATGGGCTGGAAGGTGCCGTAGTCGAGGTAGCTCTTCAGCTTGGCGAGGGCACCGATGACCTCGGGGTTGCCGGCCATGAACGCGACCCGCCAGCCCGCCATCGAGAACGACTTGGTCATCGAGTACAGCTCGACGGCGCACTCCTTGGCCCCCTCGGCCTGGAGGATCGAGGGGGGCTGGAAGCCGTCGAAGCCGAGGTCGGCATAGGCGTTGTCGTGGACGATCACGACCTCCTGCTCCCGGGCGAAGTCGACGAGGCCCTGGAAGAAGTCGAGGTCGACGCACTTGGTGGTGGGGTTGTGCGGGAACGACACGACGATGACCCGGGGGCGGGGCCAGGAGTAGGTGAACTGGTGCCGGATCCGGTCGAGGAGCTCCTCGCCCTTGTCGCTGGCGCCGCCCATCGGGATCTCCCGGATGCTGGCGCCGGCGAACAGCGGGCCCCACAGGTGGATGGGGTAGCTCGGCGATGGCACGAGGGCCGAGTCGCCGGGGCCGAGGAGCACCCAGCACAGGTGCGAGTAGCCCTCCTTGGCGCCGATGGTGGCCACGACCTCGCTGTCGGGGTCGAGGGCCACGCCGAAGCGGCGCAGGTAGAGGTCGGCGGCGGCCTGGCGCAGCTTCGGGATGCCCTTGGACTGGGAGTACCGGTGGTTCTTCGGGTTGGCCGCGGCCTCGGCCAGCTTCTCGACGGCCACGGGCGGCGACGGCAGATCGGGGTTCCCGAAGCCCAGGTCGATCACGTCGGACCCCGCTCGCCGTGCGTCCTTCTTCAGCCCGTCGATGATGGTGAAGACGTAGGGCGGCAGCCCGGTGATGCGGCGGAACTCCATCTCCCGAGGCTACTCACGGCATCATGGCGGCCATGCAGACGATCGACGTCGTGGTGGAGATCCCGCGCGGCAGCCGGAACAAGTACGAGTA
>CAZCJT010000521.1:0-2392 GCA_964498565.1 uncultured Acidimicrobiaceae bacterium | reverse complement strand
CGCGCTGCCCGCCGATCCGCCGCCCTCGGTGCTGACCGGTGTGGTGCTGGTGCTGGTCGGCGTGGCCGACCCCGGCAACGCCGGAACGCTGCTCCGCGCCGCCGAGGCGAGCGGGGCCTCGGCGGTAGTGTCGTGCGCCGATGCGGTCGACCTGTGGAACCCCAAGTGCGTCCGGGCGTCCGCCGGTTCGCTGTTCCGGGTGCCGGTCGTGCGAGCGGGGAGCGTCGAGGACGCCCTGGCCCGCCTGCGAGACGCCGGCATGACGCTGGTGGCCACCACGCTGGACGACGCCGTCGACCTCGACGACGCAGACCTCACCGGATCCGTGGCCGTGCTCCTCGGCAACGAGGCCCACGGCCTGCCTGCCGAGGTGGTCGCCGCCGCCGACGTCACCGTGCGCATCCCGATGGCCGGCCGGGTCGAGTCGCTCAACGTGGCCATGACCGGCACCGTCGTGGCCTTCGAGGCGGCCCGACAACGTCGGGCGGGGGCGGGCGGGTGACCAGCGAGCTGTCGGCGGTGTGGGACCTGCTGCCCGACGCCGTCCTCGCCGTGGACACGGCCGGCGCCCTCGTGGGCGGCAACGCCGCCGCCGGCCGGCTCCTCGGGCCGCTCGACGGTCGCATCGGGTCCCCGGCGCTCACCTCCCTCGACGTGCGCGACCCGATGGGCGAACCGCTCGACGACGGGTGGCCCGCTGCGGGCCAGGAGGTGGAGGTCCTCCTCGCCGACGCCGACGGAGGCGACGTGGCCGCCACCATCACCTGCGCCCGTTCGGGCGACGGCGTCGTCGTCTCGGCCCGCCCGGTGGGCGATCGGTCGGGGATCGCCATCATCTCCACCGTCTCCCACGAGCTGCGGTCGCCGCTCACGTCGGTGAAGGGCTACGTGTCGCTGCTGCTCAACCGCTGGGACCGCATCGAGGACGACAAGAAGCGCGAGATGCTGGCCCAGGTCCACCACGACGCCGACCGGGTCACCCGCCTGGTCACCGAGCTGCTCGACATCAGCCGGCTGGAGACGGGGCGGCTCGTCCTGCGCCGCCAGCTCGTCGACGTGTCGGCGCTCGCAGCCTCGGTGGTCGACAAGGTGCGCCTGACCTACGCCGAGCTCGACTGCGACGTGCGGGTGCCCGCCGAGGTTCCCGAGGTCTACGCCGACCCCGACAAGCTCGAGCAGGTCCTCACCAACCTGGTCGAGAACGCCGCCAAGTACGGCAGCCTCCGGGGCATGGTGGTGACCGGTGCCGTCGACGGCGGCTTCGTCCGTGTGTCGGTGGCGGACAGCGGGGAGGGCATCCCGGCCGAGGACCTGCCGCGCGTGTTCACCAAGTTCTTCCGCCGCGACCACGGCCGCCCCACCGGTACGGGCCTCGGGCTGTGGATCAGCCGGGGCCTGGTCGAGGCCCACGGCGGCGAGCTCACCGCCACGTCGGACCCCGGGCAGGGCGCGACGTTCACGTTCACGCTCCCGACCGGCGCCTTCGAGCAGATCCACGGCGAAGCCTGACGGCCGGGCACGCCCGCTGCGGGTCGATCGGCCCTCGGTCGGAGGCATCGCCGACCTCGCGAGGGAAGCGGTGCAGGTAGAGGTGGGGAGCATGTTGCCGTGGACGTCGTCAGCCGCTCCCGCGCCTCGGCATCGGACCACGCCGCCACGCACGGATCTCCGCACCGATGCAACGGTCGGAAGCGGTCGGAAGGCTGATCTGTGGACGGTGGGCGCGCCGGTGACCCGGCCTGGGTGTGGTCGGGTCAGCTGGGCGTCTTGGTGGTGGGTTGGTCGGGGGCTCGGGGTCGGCCGGTCCAGGTGTTGCCGTGGGGGTCGGTGGCGACCCATCGTCCGTCGTGGACGGTGAGGGTCCAGCCGTGTTCGTGGAGGAGGCGGTGGTGGAACCGGCACAGCAGGGCGCCGTTCGAGGTGGTGGTGGGGCCGCCGTGTTCTCGGTGGTCGAGGTGGTGGACGTCGCAGTGCCGGGGTGGTCGGGTGCAGGACGGGAAGGTGCAGTGCCGGTCGCGGGCGGCGATGGCCCGCCGTTGCCGGGGTGTCCAGCGCTCGGCGTCGTCGTTGGCGTCCAGGATGTGGCCCTTGCCGTCGAACAGCACGGCCACCATGGCCGTGTCGCACAACAAGCGTTCGGCGGCTTGCTTGGTGAGTCGCCAGCCGTCACCGCGCCGCACGAGCTGGTCGAGGTCGTCGATGTCTCGCAGGCCGGCGAGGGTGCGCAGGTCGATGTGGACGTTGACCCGCACCCCGGACCGGGCCCGGGTGCGACGCCGTGCCCGCCGACGCCGGCACGTCTCGGCCCGGCGGAGCCGGCGGCGCACCGCTTTGAGCTCGGCGAGCGGATCAGCCGGGTCGTGCTCGTCGTCGGTGAGGGCTTCGTCGAGGG
>CAZCJT010000520.1:0-2397 GCA_964498565.1 uncultured Acidimicrobiaceae bacterium | reverse complement strand
ACCACCCGACGCCGTGGACGAGGTCGATGTCGTCGGCCTCGAAGCCCACCACCTGGCCGTCGATGCTGTCACCCACCTCGTGGTGGCCCGGCGTGCGCAGCAGCAGGCGCTCGTGGTCGAGGCGGTACTGGACGGGCAGGACGAAGGGCAGCGCACCTGCGCTGACGGCCAGGCGGCCGATGTCGCCCGCGGTGAGCAGGCGGCGGCACTCGTCGGCCGTCATCGTCTGGAAGCCGGTCCACACCTCGGTCACGGTGCCGATCGTGGCGTCCGGTCGGCGTGCTGCACAGGGCCATTGGTCCCGAAGGGGCGGTGCGCGAGCCGTGCCGGCAGCTCCGAGGGGCCGCGAGGCGCGAGGATGGGCCGATGAGCGACTCCCCGATCCGGGTCTTCGTCGTGGACGACCACGAGGTCGTGCGACGTGGGATCATGGACCTCCTCGATGCCGTCGACGACATCGAGATCGCCGGTGAAGCGGGCACGGTCGAGGACGCCATCGGCCGGATCCCGGGCAGCCGGGTGGACGTCGCCGTGCTCGACGTGCGCCTCCCCGACGGCACCGGCATCGACATCGCCCGGGCCGTGCGCGAGCGGGACACCTCCATCCACTGCCTCATGCTCACCTCCTTCGACGACGAGGACGCGCTGTTGAACGCGATCCTCGCCGGAGCCGCCGGCTACCTGCTCAAGCAGGTGAAGGGTCTCGACCTCATCGACGCCGTGCGGCGGGTCGCCGCCGGGCAGTCGCTGCTCGACCCGGCCGTCACCGAGCGGGTGCTGCGGGCCGTGCGCAACCGCGAGCAGCGCGACGAGCGCCTCGAGCGGCTGACGCCCCAGGAGCACCGGATCGTGGAGTTGCTGGCCGAGGGTCGGACCAACCGGGAGATCGGCGCCGACATGTTCCTCGCCGAGAAGACGGTGAAGAACTACGTGTCCAACGTGCTCGCCAAGCTGGGCATGAATCAGCGCACCGAGGCCGCGGTGTGGGCCGCTCGCCTCGACGAGCGGGGCGAGCTCCGGCGGGACTGACTCGGCCTGCCACGGCGCTCAGGTCGTGCGGACCGCCACGTCCCGACGACGCCCGTGGCGCCCCGACGTGGTGGCGGCATCCAGCAGGCGGACGGCGATGCGCGACCGGGTCGGGTCGTCGAGAGGTCCCGGCACGGTGGCGATGATCTGCTCGCTCAGCGCGTCGCGGTGCAGCACGACGTCACCCTGGGCCAGGCCCATGTCGTCGAGCACGCGCTGGAGGGCGGCCTGCACCGATGCGGTGACGTGGTCATCGCCCAGCTCGGCCACCCGGGCCAGCGCGGCGACGAGGTCGGGATGGCTCACGTCGTGGCGGCCGAGGGCCACCACCGGCACGCCGGCCCGTCGGGCGCACACCGTGCCGGCCGACGGTGCGTCCTGCGGGTGCTCGAGGGCCGTGATGGCCAGGTCGACGCCGGTGTCCAGCGGGCAGCGGTGCTCCACCAGGCCGGTGCAGGTGAGCGGCGAGGCCGGGTCGGGGAGGCAGAGCTCGGTGACCTCGTGGCCCGCGTGGCGCAGGCCGGAAGCCACTCGGGTGCTGGTCTCGGATCGGTCGGTCAGCATGATCCGCATCGGGGTCCCCCTGGTCGCGTCGGTCACGTGCAGTGCCGGCCATGGTCGGCGACGGGCTGCAGCCCGAACAGGGACCAAGGTCCCGGTGCGGCCAGGTCATCCGGGAATGTTGCGCGTGCAACAACTGTTGGACGCGCTGACGCCGACCGAACCGAGAGGTGCGCCATGACCGTCTCCATCACCGACCTCCACCGAGCCGACGAGCGGTTCCACACCCGCATGTCCTGGCTCGACTCGAGGCACAGCTTCAGCTTCGGCGGGCACTTCGACCCCTCGGAGGTCGGCCACGGGCTGCTCGTCGTGTCCAACGACGACCGGGTGGCTGCCGGTGGCGGCTTCTCCACCCACCCGCACCGCGACATGGAGATCGTGACCTGGGTCCTGGACGGCGAGCTCGAGCACCGCGACTCCGAGGGCCACGAAGGCGTGATCTACCCCGGCCTGGCCCAGCGGATGAGCGCCGGGCGCGGCATCATGCACTCCGAGATGAACCACTCCGCCACTGCCGACGTGCACTTCCTCCAGATGTGGGTCCCGCCGCACGAGTCCGGCATCCGACCCGGATACGAGCAGCTCGACCTCAACGTCGAGCTCGACGCCGGCGGCCTGGTGCCGGTGGCGTCGGGACGGGGGCACGACCGCGCCATCTCGATCCACCAGCAGCACGCCGCGATGTGGGTGGCCCGGCTCGAACCCGGTCGTGCCGTCGAGCTGCCCGCCGCCCCCTTCGTGCACCTCTTCGTGGCACGAGGCGCGGTCGAGCTCACCGACGCCGACGGTGCGCCCGCCGGCCCG
>CAZCJT010000519.1:0-2403 GCA_964498565.1 uncultured Acidimicrobiaceae bacterium | reverse complement strand
CGCCGTGGGTACCTCCAAGCGCGAGCGCCAGAAGCAGGCGCGACACGAGAAGATCGAAGAGCTGCGCCGCAACGAGCAGCGCCAGGCGAAGCGCCGTCGTGGCCTGCTGATCGGCCTCGGCGTGGCCGCGTTCCTCGCCTTCGCCATCGGCTACTCCCTGCTGACCGCCGGGGACGACGACGACCAGGTGGCCACGGAGGACGCCTCCGAGGAGCCCGCCGACGCGGAGACCACCACCGAGGACGGCGAGACCACCGACTCCACCGAGCCGACGACGGAGACCACGGACACCACGATCGCCGAGGTCCAGCCCGGCGACACCGAGTGCCCACCCGCCGACGGGGCCGAGCGCACGATCGACTTCGACGGGCCCTTCGCCGACTGCCTCGAGGAGGGCGTCGACTACCAGGCCCGCTTCACGACCACCGAGGGCGAGGTGCTCGTCGACCTGCGCGAGGACGAGATGCCCAACACGGTGAACAACTTCGTCGCCCTGGCCCGGTACGGCTACTACGACGACACGCTGCTGTTCCGCACCGACCCCTCGATCGACATCATCCAGGGCGGCTCCCCGCACACCCAGGACAACAGCGACCCCGGCCCCGGCTACAACATCGCCGACGAGGGCGGCACGTTCGAGGCCGACGCAGCCACCGGCCAGTACTCCGGCCCGTTCTCCTACCAGGAGGGCCAGCTGATCATGGCTCGCTCCGCCGGTCCCGACTCGTCCTCGGCCCAGTTCTTCTTCAGCACCGGCCCCAACGTCGAGCTGCTCGACAGCCAGGGGACCTACCTGCTCTTCGGCGACGTGGTCGAGGGCCTCGACGTGCTCAAGGCGATCATCGGGCTCCACGAGGCCGACGACAGCGGGCTCGGCGGGGCGCCGAGCCGCGAGGTCACGATCGAGTCCGTGGAGATCCTGGAGCTCTGAGCTGGGGTCGCCGGCGGGTGGTCGCCACCCGGGGCAGCGTGAACCGGAACGTGGCACCGCCGCCCGGCGTCTCGTCCACCCAGATGCGGCCGTCGAGGCGGTCCATCGACTGCTTCGCGATGTGCAGCCCGAGGCCGACCCCCTGCTGTGAGCGGGTCAGGTGGTTCCCCAGCCGGGTGAACTTGTCGAAGATGCGGGTGCGGTCGGACCGGGGGATCCCCGGACCGTGGTCGACGACGCTGGTGATCACCTCGTCGCCGTCGGCCTCCACGACGACCTCGATCGGACCGCCGCCGTCGGCGTACTTGAGGGCGTTCGACAACAGGTTGGTCAACACGCCGACGGCGAGCGACTCGTCGGCGGACACCGCTCCGGCGCCGGGTTCGACGTCGAGGACGATCGACCGGGCCGGGTCCTGCCGGCGGATGAGCTCGACCTGCTCCTCCACGCGCTCCGCCCAGGCGACCTCGCTCCGCTCGACGGCCATGCCGCCGGCGTCGAGCTGGGTGGAGCGCAGGAGCGAGTCCACCAGCGCCTCCAGGCGCTTCTCCTCGCGCAGCATGATCTCGTAGATGCGCGCGCGGTCCTCGGTGGTGAGCTCGGCATCGCGGCGGGCGAGCGTGTGCAGGAACCCCTTGATCGGGGTGAGCGGGGTGCGCAGCTCGTGGGACACCTGGGCGATCCAGCCGTCCTTGTCGTCCTGGAGCTTCTTGCGCGCCGTCTCGTCCCTGACCACGGCCACGTAGCCGCCGTCGGAGAGCGGGGCGTACGAGCAGGTGAGCCAGCGCTCCTCGCCGCCGGACTCGATGCGCAGGACCACGCCGGGCACGGGACGACCGACCCGGCCCGGGTCGGCCGAGCCGGTGAGGGGCTGGCCGTCCTCGCCGGTGGGGCGGAAGGACTGGCTGACGTGCTCGCCCACGGCGTCGTCGGCCGACACGCCCGTGATCGACTCCATGGCCGGGTTCCAGGCCCGGATCCGCAGGTCGGAGCCCACCGAGAAGATGCCGTCGGAGGACGACCCGACCAGGTCGGCCAGCGTCCGGCGCTCGGTGCTGACGTCGGTCAGCAGGGACAGCTGGTGGAGGGTGGTCGACACCCGCTCGGCCAGCGCGTCGAGGATGCGCTCGTCGCGGGCCACGTAGGGGCGGCCGTCGGCCCGGGCCGACACCGCGATGGATCCGCACGGGAGGCCGGCGTCGTCGAGCAGGCGCATGCGAGATCCGGAGCCGTACACGTCCTCGGTGGCGGTGGGACCGGCTGCGACCCGGACCGTGTCGCCGATGCCCTCGATCAGCACGACGGCGCTGCGGGCGCCGAGCAGGGCGATGGCGTGCTCGGCCAGCTCGCGGGCGGCCTCGTGGGTGTCGGTCGCCCGTGACAGGGCGAGCTCGGCCTCCCGGAGCCGGTCCAGCTCGGAGCCGGTGAGGGTCACGTGGCCGCGCCGGCGGACGTCGACCACCACGAGCACC
>CAZCJT010000518.1:0-2408 GCA_964498565.1 uncultured Acidimicrobiaceae bacterium | reverse complement strand
GGCCCGGTCCGTCGCCGACGCCAACGGCGCCCGGCTCACCCGCTACGAGGAGCGCGGCGACCTGGTCGAGGTCACGGTCGTCGTCGGCGAGCGCCAGGCCACGGCGCGGGCCGAGCGGACCGTCCGGTTCGTGCCGCCCGCACCGTAGAGACGGGCAGGTCATCGGCCACGGGCCGTCCTAGATGTCGACGAACTTGACGTCCTTGGCGTTGGTGACGATGAAGTCCTTGCGGGCCGCGACGTCGTCGCCCATGAGCACGGACATGACCTCGTCGGCCAGCGCAGCCTGTTCGACCGTGACCTGGAGCAGCGTGCGGCTCTCCGGGTTCATGGTCGTGACCTCGAGTTCGGAGGCGTCCATCTCACCGAGGCCCTTGAGGCGCTGGAAGTCCTTCTTGTGGTTCGGGTGGTCGGCCAGGAACGCCCGCTGGGCCCGGTCGTCCTTGAGGTAGATCTTCGATTTGCCCACCTGCGTGGAGTACAGCGGCGGCTGGGCGATGTAGATGCAGCCGGACTCGACCAGCGGCTTCATCTGGCGGAAGAAGAACGTGAGCAGCAGGGTGCGGATGTGGGAGCCGTCGACGTCGGCGTCGCACATGGCGATGATCTTGTCGTAGCGCCGCTTGTCGACGTCGAACTCCTCGCCCACCCCGGCGCCGATGGCAGAGATCAGGGCCTGGATCTCGGTGTTCTTGAGCATCTTGTCGATGCGGGCCCGCTCGACGTTGAGGATCTTGCCCCGGATGGGCAGGATCGCCTGCGTCCGGGGATCGCGGGCCGACACGGCCGAGCCGCCGGCGGAGTCGCCCTCCACGATGAACAGCTCACGCTCGGAGCGGTCCTTGGCCGAGCAGTCCTTGAGCTTGTCCGGCATGCCGGCGCCGTCGAGGAGGGTCTTGGAGCGGATGGCGTTGCGTGCGTTCTTGGCCGCCTCACGGGCCTGGGCCGCCGAGTACGCCTTCTTGATGACCTTGTTGCCCTCGGTGGGGTTCTCCTCGAACCACTGGGCCAGGTACTCGTTGGTCACCTTGGTCACCAGCGAGCGCATGGACGTGTTGCCCAGCTTGGCCTTGGTCTGGCCCTCGAACTGCGGCTCCTGGAGGCGGACCGACACCACGGCGGTGAGCCCCTCCCGGACGTCGTCGCCGGTGAGGACCAGGTCCTTCACGTTCCCGGGCCGGTTGTCCTTGGCGTAGTTGTTGACCACGCGGGTGAGGGCCGTCTTGAAGCCCTCCTCGTGGGTGCCGCCCTCGATGGTGGAGATGCCGTTGGCGAAGCTGTGGATGCCGTCGCGGTTGTACCCGGTGTTCCACTGGAAGGCGACCTCGACCTCCTGGGTGCCGTCGTCGTCCTTGCCCTCGAGGTAGCCGACCTTGGACCAGAGCGCTTCCTTGGTCTTGTTGATGTGGCGGACGAAGTCCTGGATGCCGCCGGCGTACTTGTAGGTGACGCGCTCGTTGTCCGCGCCCTCGCGCTGGTCCTGGAAGCGGATCTCGAGGCCCTTGTTGAGGAACGCCATCATCTGCAGGCGCTCGAGGATCGTGCGGGACACGAACTCGGTGGTCTCGAAGATGGTGCCGTCGGGCCAGAAGGTGACCGCGGTGCCGGTGCGGCCCCGGGGGGCCTCGCCGGTGACCTGGAGCTTGCCCTGCGGCTTGCCGCCGTCGCCGAACTCCATGACGTGGTGCTTGCCGTCGCGGTCGACCTCGACGATGACCTTGCGGGACAGGGCGTTGACCACCGAGACGCCCACGCCGTGGAGGCCGCCGGAGACCTTGTAGCCCTCGCCGTCGAACTTGCCGCCGCCGTGCAGCTTGGTGAGGGCGATCTCCACGCCGCTCATCCCCTGCTGCTTGTTCATGTCGGTGGGGATGCCACGCCCGTTGTCGACGACGCGGCAGGCGCCGTCGGGCAGGATCGTCACGTCGATGCGGTCGCAGTGGCCCGCCATCGCCTCGTCGACGGAGTTGTCGACGACCTCCCAGACGCAGTGGTGCAGACCGTTGGGGCCGGTGGATCCGATGTACATGCCGGGACGCTTGCGGACCGCCTCCAGGCCCTCCAGGACCCGCATGTTGTTGGCGCCGTACGACGTCGTCTCAGCTGCCACAGACGCTCCTCAGGGACAGGGTCACAGTGGTGCCATCCTACCTGGCAGGGCCTGACGCTCCGGCCATCTCGGCCCTGCTCAGGGGCGTCGCGGACGGCGCCCGGGACGGGCGACACGGACCTCCACGGCGGTGACGCGACCGGGCCCGAGCAGCTCGCCGAGCCGGGCCACGAGGTCCTGCTCGAGCCAGCGGACGTGGCTCACCACGGCCGGGTCGTCGGCCTCCAGGACGAGGGTGGCGTGCTCCAGCGACACGGGCCGGGTGCGGGTGGCGAGGACGCCGCCCACCACATCGCCC
>CAZCJT010000517.1:0-2408 GCA_964498565.1 uncultured Acidimicrobiaceae bacterium | reverse complement strand
CCACGCCCGCCTGGCTCGGGACGGAGGCGGGGCTGCGGGCACCGACAGAGCCTCGCGCGCCTGGGAGCAGCCGGCCGGCAGGGCCGGCTGTGGCACCCTGCGTCGGTGAGCAAGCCCCTGGCGCTTCGGTTCGTCACGTCCGCGGATCGCCTCGACGGGCTTCCCCCGACGTCGGCGGAGGTGACCGTGGTGGGCCGCTCGAACGTGGGCAAGTCGTCGCTGCTGAACGCGCTCGCCAACCGCCGCGACCTGGCCAAGACGTCGAAGACGCCCGGGCGAACCCAGCTGCTCAACTGCTTCGAGCTCGAGCCGCACGACACCGCGACCGGCACGTTCGTGGACTGCCCCGGCTACGGCTACGCCAAGACGCCGAGGTCGGTGCGCGACGGCTTCCAGCCGATGATCGAGGGCTACCTCCTCGGCCGCGACGAGCTCCGCATGGTCGCCGTCCTGGTCGACGGCGAGATCGGGCCCACCAAGCTCGACGTGCAGCTGCTGGAGTGGCTCCGTCACCACGACGTGCCCCACGCGGTCATCGCCACCAAGCACGACAAGGTGAAGTCCAAGGCGCGGGAGCGTCGCAAGCGCGACCTGGCCGAGGGCTGCGGCGTCGACAAGGGCGACGTGCTGTGGGTGTCGGCGCACAACGGCGTGAACATCGAGGTCCTCCGCGACCGCATCCGCAGCTGGCTGGCCTCGTGATGCCCACGTCGGTCGAGCCGCCCGAGGCCCGCTTCTTCGCGGGCTGGATCGTGGTGGGGGCGGCGTTCCTGCTGCTCATGGCCAACTCCGGCTTCATCTTCTACGGCCAGGCGGTGTACCTCGACGCCCTCACCGACGAGCGCGGCTTCTCCACCGGCGAAGCCTCGCTCGGGCAGTCGCTCGTCTTCGTGGTGGGCGGGCTCGTCGGCCCTCGGATCGGCAAGCTGATCACCGACCGGGACGTGCGCCTGGTGGTCGTCGGCGGGCTCGTCACGTCGTGGGTCGCCGTGCTGCTCCTCGGCCGGGTCCAGGAGCTGTGGCAGCTGTACGCCGTCAACGTCCTGGTCGGGGTGGGGTTCAGCGCCGCCGGCCTCGTGCCGGCCACCACGGTGGTGACGCGCTGGTTCGAGACCCGGCGCTCGGTCGCCCTGGCCATCGCGTCCACCGGACTGTCGGTCGGCGGCCTCACGTTCACCCAGCTCGTCGCCTGGTGGATCGACCGCGACGGCATCGAGCTGGCCACGCCGTGGCTCGTCGTGGTCTGGGCAGCGTGCACGTTGCCGGTCGTGCCGCTTCTCTGGCCGACCCCCGAGCACCGGGGCATGCTGGCCTCCGGCGCCGTGGCCGGATCGGTGCCCCTCGGCGTGCCCTATGACGTGGCCGTGCGCTCCCGGTTCTTCCGCATGATCACGGCGGGCTACGTGCTCGTGCTCGGCATGCAGGTGGGTGGCATCACGCACCTGGTGAAGCTGGGCAACGAGCGGGCAGGCGACGGCACGGGCGGACGTCTCATCGCCGGTCTGACGATCGCCAGCGTGGTGGCCCGGCTCATCGGCGGCGTGGTCGCCGACCGCCGTCCGCTCGTGCGCCTCGCCGTCGGGTTCGCCGCCATCCAGGCGCTGGCGCTGGCGCTGCTCTCGCAGGTCGACAGCAGCCTGCTGCTGGTCCTGTGCGCGGTGCTCTTCGGCGCCACCATCGGCAACATCCTCATGCTGCAGCCGCTCCTGTTCGCCGAGGCCATGGGCGCCAGGGACTACGCGCGGATCTTCGCCCTCAACCAGCTGATCGTGGTGGCCGGGGTGGCGCTCGGGCCCTTCCTCCTCGGCGCGCTGCACGACGCCGTGAGCTACGAGCTCTCGTACCTCGTCGGCGCAGTGCTCTGCGCCGTCGGGGTCGCCCTCCTGTCGCGGGCCGGCAGCACGGCGGCGACCCGCGCCGAGCTCGGCGCCGACCGTCCCGCCCCCGCCTGAGCGGGCGAGCCGGTACCCGGCGGTAGTGTCGGCACCGATGGACGACAAGCTCCGCACGCATCTCGACGAGCTCGAGGCCAAGATCGCCGAGGCCCGGGCCGACGGCCACCTGGACGACACCGAGCGCGAGGAGCTGCGCGTCCTGCTCGAGCAGGTCCGCGCCGACCTCGGCGCCGGCGAGGCCGACCGCGAGGGGCTGGCCGAGCAGCTCGAGGAGTCGGCTGTGCGCTTCGAGTCCGACCATCCGACGGTGGCCGCCGTCATCCGCAGCGCGGTCCACACCCTCACCGGCTACGGCATCTAGCTCCGCTCCGCCCGTGGGCGGCGCCCGACCTCCGTCTACCTTGGGCGCGGGTCTGGGGAGGGAGGATGCGGTGGACGGGGCCGCCAGGGATGCCATCGTGGCCGCGGTCCGGGCGGAGCCGGTGTTGGTCGTGGCGGGCGACGCGGTGCACC
>CAZCJT010000516.1:0-2415 GCA_964498565.1 uncultured Acidimicrobiaceae bacterium | reverse complement strand
GCTGCGTCCGGCGCCGATGACGGCGACCGCCCGGGGCTCGAGGAGCCGCACGACCGACTGCCGCTCGGCCAGGCGGGCGCGCTCGGCCATGGCCTGGGCCGCCTCCTCGCTCGGCTCGATGTCGAAGGTGACCTCGATGACCCCGTCGGCGTAGGCGCTGGATGCCCCGTAGCCCGCGGCCTGGAACACGCGGACCATGCGGCGGTTCGACGGCAGCACCGTGGCCTCGAACCGGCTGATGCCGATCTCCCGGCCGTATGCCGCCAGGTACTCGAGCAGCAGGGTGGCGATGCCCTTGCCGCTCATGCGGTCGTCGGTGAAGAACGCGACCTCGGCCACCGGGCGGTCGGGGTAGCGGTCGTAGCGGGCGACGCCGAGCAGCTCGTCGTCGCGGGCCGCCACGAACGCCATCCGGTCGATGCCGTCGACCGTGGTGAGGTGGCGGATGTCGTCGTCGGACAGGTGGGGCCGGGGGCTGAAGTACCGGAAGTACACCGACTCGCGCGACTGGCGCCCGTGGAAGGCGAGCAGCGCTTCGCCGTCGGTGGGCTCGATGGGTCGCACCTGCACGGTGGATCCGTCGGCCAGGACGACGTCTTGTCCCCACCGGGAGCGGTCGATCGCGCCGTGTGCCACGTCCGCAGCGTAGGACGGCGGGCGCGGCGTGCCGCTGCGGACGGCACGGCACACCGGACGCGCCGGTCGGCACCGCTCACCGCCGAGGACGCCTCACCGGCCCCCGGTAGCGTCGGCCCGATGCGCTGCCGGTCGCTGCTGCTGCTGCTCGTCGTGGTCCTCGTGGCCGCCGGGTGCACGCGGTCCGAGCTGTCCCTCGACACGGAACGGTCGATGGGCACGGACACCGGTGCGCCCGAGGGTGACCGCGTGGAGGACCCCGACGAGGTGGTGGAGCTGGCGCTCGACGACCTCGAGGTGTTCTGGACCGACGCCATGCCCGAGCTCTACGACGCCGAGTTCGCACCGCTGCGCGGCGGCTACGTCCCCTACGGCCCCGACAGCCCCCTGCCCTCGTGCGGACCCGAGCCGCTGACCTACGACATGATCGCCGACAACGCCCTGTACTGCCCGGCCGAGGACCTGATCGCCTGGGATCGGGCGGTCCTGCTGCCCGGCCTGCAGGAGCGGTTCGGCTCGCTCACCGTCGGGCTGGTGATGGCCCACGAGTTCGCCCACGCCGTCCAGGCCCGAGGCGGCGTCCGTGGCGCCACCGTCACCCTCGAGCTCCAGGCCGACTGCTTCGCCGGGGCCTGGGTCGACGACGTCGACGACCGCATCGCCACGTTCGGCACCGGCGCCGACGCCCTGGACCAGGCCGTGGCCGGGCTGCTCGAGCTGCGCGACACCCTGGGCATCCCCGGGTACGCCAGCAGCGCCCACGGGTCCGGCTTCGACCGGGTCAGCGCGTTCCAGCAGGGCTTCGAGGAGGGCGCCGCGTCGTGTGTGACCTACGCCGAGGAGCCGCCGAACGTGGTGGCGATCCCCTTCGGCAGCCCCACCGATGCCGCAACGGGCGGCAACCTCCCGGTCGACCAGCTCCTCGACCTGCTCGTCGCCGACCTCGAGTCGTTCTTCACGGCGCTCTTCGACGAGCTCGGCGAGGAGTGGAACCCGGTGTCGGGCTTCGAGGCCTTCGATCCCGCCGACGGCCCCATCACCTGCGGCGACGAGGAGCTCGAGCCGGACGCGCTCGAGCTGGCGTCCTTCTACTGCGTGGCCGACGACACCGCCTACATCGACGCGGCCGGGCTGGTGCCCGCGCTGGAGGAGATCGGCGACTTCGCCTTCGGCGGGGAGCTGGCCCGCCTCTACGCCAACGCGGCCCAGGCGCAGCTGGGCATCGATCCCTCCGACGCGGTCGCCGAGGTGCTCCACGCCGATTGCGTCACGGGCCTGTTCGCGGCCGCCGAGTTCCTCCAGCAGATCCCCAGGCAGGAGCTGGTGCTGTCGCCGGGCGACCTGGACGAGATCATCATCGCCTTCCTCGCCTTCGGCGGTGAGGCCGAGGCCAGCGCCTTCCAGCGCACGGCGGCGTTCCGGGCCGGCTTCGTCGAGGGCATCGACGCCTGCGAGGACCTGGCCGGCTGACGGCGCCGCCGCTCAGAAGCCGCGGTCGGCTCGGACCTTGCGGCTCTGGCGCACGACGATCGCTCCCATCACCGCGACGGCGCCGACGATGGCGACGAAGAGCACCGTCTGCAGCGCGCCGCCCCGGTCGCCGGCGTCCTCGGGCTCGGCCCCGGAGTCGGGCTCCGGGATGATGTCGCCGCCCTGGGGCACGGTCGTGGTCGTCGATCCGTCGCCGGTCTGCGCCAGCGCCCCGGGCGTCCCGAGGACCAGCACGGCGAGGAGGGCGACGGAGGCGATGATGCGGCGCACGGGCCCATCGTCACCGAT
>CAZCJT010000515.1:0-2433 GCA_964498565.1 uncultured Acidimicrobiaceae bacterium | reverse complement strand
CTCGGCGCGCACGGCATCGGGGGCGGCGCCCCGCAGCCCCAGGGGGTCGAGCACCGGGGCGTCGGCGATCGTGCGCCCGACGACGGCCTCGGCCTGGCGCCGGTAGGTCTCGACCTCGATCAGCTCGGGCACGGCCGGCCAGCGTCAGAGCGCGCCGAGCACGTCGGCGATGACGTCGTCGACGTGCTCCAGCCCGACCGAGATGCGGAGCATCCCCTCGGGGATCCCCATGGCCGTCCGCTCCTGCGGGCTGAGCGACGCGGCGGACATCGACGCCGGGTGGGTGACCAGCGTCTCGGGCCCACCGAGCGACACGGCAGGCAGGGCCAGCTCGACCCGCTCGACGAAGGCCTTGCCGGCGTCGTAGCCGCCGACCAGGTCGAGGACGACGATCGACCCGCCGCTGCGCATCTGACGCATGGCGAGCTCGTGCTGGGGGTGGGACGCCAGGCCCGGGTACCGGACCCGGTCCACCGCGCCGTGCGCGGACAGGCGCTCGGCCAGGGCGTGGGCGGTCTCGCATGCCTGGCGCTGGCGAACGTGGAGGGTCCGCAGACCCCGGAGGCCGAGGAAGGCGTCGAAGGGTGACGCCACCGCGCCGTGCACGACGTGGTGACCCCACAGCACGTCGATCAGCTCCCGCTCGCCCGTCGCCACGCCGAGCAGCGCGTCGTTGTGGCCGGCGATCGCCTTCGTGGCGGAGTGGAACACCAGGTGCACCCCGTACTCGTGCGGGTTCTGCACGGCGGGCGACGCCATGGTGGAGTCCACCACGGTGAAGGGACCGCCGAGGCTGCCGAGCGCTTCGAGGTCGACGATGCCCATGGCCGGGTTCGCCGGCGTCTCGGCCCAGACCAGCTGCGTGGGCTTCTCGGCCACGGCGTCCCGCAGGGCGTCGGGGTCGAAGGCGTCGACCAGGGCGACCTCGATTCCGAAGCGCTCGCAGGTCCGGGTGAGCAGCTGGTTGGTGACCGAGAACATGGACGCCTGGGCCACGATGCGGTCGCCGGGCGAGCAGAGCGCGAACACGATCGTGGACGCGGCGCCCATCCCGGAGCCGAAGGCGATGCCGGCCTCGGCACCCTCGACCTCGGCGACCGCGTCGGCGAAAGCCTGGACGGTGGGCGTGCCGTTGCGGGCATAGAACTCGGTGGCCCGGGGCGTGACGGCCAGGCGGGCGCTGGCCTCGAGGTCACGCAGCTCGTAGGCGGTGGAAGGCCAGATCGGGCTGGCGACCGAGCCGTGGTTGGGGCCGCGCCCGGCCCGGATGGCGCGGGTCTCGCGGTGCGCCTGGTCGTCGCTCACGTCGTGCTCCTGGGGGTGGCGGTGGGGTCGTCGAGATGGGGGGCGAGCAGCTCGCGCAGGGCCTCGTGCTCGATGAGGAAGGCGTCGTGGCCGTGGGGGCTGTCGAGCAGGTGGTCGTGCGCCGGGACGCCGGCGGCCCGGGCGAGCGCGGCGATCTCCGCGGCCTGGTGGGCCGGGTAGAGGATGTCGCTGCTCACGCCGACGGTGACCACGGGGCACCGCACGCGGGCCATGGCCGCCTCGATGCCGCCGCGGCCCCGTCCGATGTCGTGGAGGTCCATGGCCTTGGTCAGCACCAGGTAGCTGTTGGCGTCGAAGCGCCGGACCAGCTTGTCGCCGTGGTGCTCGAGGTACCGCTCCACCTGGAACCGCTGCCAGAGGTGGAAGCCGTCGAGGGGCTCGACGAGCTCGCGACCGAAGCGGTCGGTGAACACGTCGTCGGAGCGGAACGTGATCTGGGAGACCATGCGGGCGAGGGCCAAGCCCTCGTGGGGGCCGTCGCCGGGAGCGGCGTCGTAGTAGTCACCGTTGCGCCACGCCGGGTCCATCCGGATGATGCGCCGTCCCGTGGACCACCACCCGATCTGCTGGGCGGAGGCGGCGGCGGTGGACGCGATGACGATCAGGGAGCCGACCCGCTCGGGGTGCATGATCGCCCACTCGAGCGCCTGCATGCCGCCCATCGACCCGCCGACGACGGCGTGCCAGCGGCGGACGCCGAGCTCGTCGGCCACGATCCGCTGGGTGCGGACCATGTCGCGCACGGACACCACCGGGAAGCGGGCGCCGTAGGGCCGGCCGTCGTCGGGGTGGGGGGACGCCGGGCCGGTGGATCCCTGGCAGCCCCCGAGGACGTTGACGCACACGACGAAGAAGCGATCGAGATCGATGCCGGCCCCCGGCCCGATGAGGCCGTCCCACCAGCCCGGTGACAGGTGCCCCGGGCCGGCCGGCCCGGCGACGTGGCTGTCGCCGGTGAGGGCGTGGCAGACCAGCACGGCGTTGGACCCGTCCGGTGCGAGGGTCCCGAACGTCTCGTACGCGACCTGGGCATCCCACAGCTGGCCGCCGCCCTCGAGGGCGAAGGGCCGGCCCGGCGTGATGGCCACGAACCGCCGGTTGCCGATC
>CAZCJT010000514.1:0-2433 GCA_964498565.1 uncultured Acidimicrobiaceae bacterium | reverse complement strand
CGCCCGCCGCTTCGACCGGTTGGTGGACCACGCGCTCCGCGGACCGGCCGATCAGCTGCTCGCCCGCTCCGAGCGGGCCCTCGCCGTCTGGGGTGGGGAGCCGCTGCCCGCGTGGCCCTACGACGACTGGGCGCTACGGGAGCGCCAGCGCCTCGTCCAGCGGTGCGTCACCCTCCACGTGCGGCGCGCCGACGCGCTCGCTTCGACCGGCGCGGTGGGCCTCGTCCTCGACGAGCTCGAGCATGCGCTGGAGCTCCAGCCCGATGCCCTCGACCTGTGGCAGCGCGCGGTTCACCTCGCCGAGGGCGATGAGCGGGTGGGCCGAGCCCGGTCGCTGCGGCGCCGGGCGGCCGAGCACGACATCGCGCTCGACTGACGCCCAGCGGTTCAGTGCGCCGCCTCCGGTTCCTCCATCGAGTCCGCGATGGGCTCGGTCGCCGACGACACCGCGTCGAAGACCGTCAGGGCACCGAGCACGACCATCCCGACGAGGGCGACCTGCAGGAGGAGGGACCGGGTCTGCTCTGCGGCGCTGCGATCATGCATGGTGGAGCTCCTTCGTCCGTGGGGGGTGCTGCCACCACCATCTGACGACGTCGTGTCACCGGCGTCCCACGGCGGGCCACCCTCGGCGCGAGTTCCCATGCCAGCTCCGCACAACCGCGGCGAACCCTGCCGGTCTGTTCGGTTCGCCCGTTGTCCCGCTACGTGATCGCGCCGCGCACGACGTAGCGGTTCCTGCCGGCCGCCTTGGCCTCGAGCAGGGCCCGGTCGCTCTCCCGCAGCAGGTCGTCGAGCGGCGCTCGGGTGGTGCCGTAGGCGATGCCGACGCTGAGGCCGACCTGGGCCCGGTGCACCTCGAGTGCGATCGGCTCCTGCATGTGGGTGATGAGCCGCTCGGCCAGGGCTTCGGCGGCGGGCGGGTCGGTGCAGACGACGACGAACTCATCGCCGCCCCACCGGCACACGAAGTCTCCGTCGCGCACCGAGCGTCGGAGGCGCTCGGCGATGACCTGGAGCGTGCGGTCGCCCATGGCGTGGCCGAGCTGGTCGTTCACCTGCTTGAAGGCGTCGACATCGCAGAAGAGGAGTGCGATGTCGTCGCCGCGCCGCTCGGCATGCGTGGCCCGGAGCCACTCCTCGAGCCCGGTGCGGTTGGGCAGGTCGGTCAGCTGGTCGGTCACGGCCGACCGACGCCACGCCCGGCGATTGCGGTCCGATTCGATGGCCAGCGCGACGAGGGTCGCCACCCGCTCCACCGTGGTGCTGTGGCCGGCCGGCACCATTGGCACCGCGCTGAGGACCACGAGGGCTGCGCTCGGCCGCAGGTCGCCTCGCACCGTCACCGGGATGGCCCACGACGAGGTCAGGCCGGCGCCGGCTCCCAGCGCCACCGTCTGGGCCGGCTCGCCGCCGTCGCCCCCCCACGACTCGAGCGGCAGCTCGGCGATGGACGCCGCCAACCCGCGATGGGCCTCGTCGGTGTCCGGCGCCGGTACGACCATGTCGAAGCGCTGCCCGTCCCAGCCGGCGGCGATGAACACGACTGCGACCGGGACGTCGTGCTCGACGATGGCGCCCAGGCGAGCGAGGACGTCCTCGAGCGGGTCGCCGGCGGCCAGGGCGTCCACGGCGGCGTAGAGGAGCACGGTGCCCCGCCACCGCCGGACCTGCACGATGACGCCCTCGATCCCGTGCGCCGATGCGGTGGCGGCCGAGACCTCACAGGTGATGCGCGAGCCGTCGCCGTGCATGAGGTCGAGCAGCAGGGGCGGGCCGATCCACGCCCGTCTCTCGTGGCCCTCGGTGAACCGGGCGTACTCGGCCAGCACCGCTTCGTGCGACGACGGGTGGACGATGTCGAGGAAGTGGCGCCCGGTGACCGTCTCCGGGGCCAGACCGAGGAGGATCTCCACCCGATCGCTGCACCAGAGCACGTGCCCATCGGCATCGAGCACGACGTAGGGGTTGACCGCGGTCTGCACGATGGCGCGGTACATGGCATCGGTGCCGAGCGCGGCTCCGCCGACCGTCGCCGTGCCCTGCTCCCTCTGGTCGTCGCTGCCCGCCACGTAATCGCTCCTCGTCGGCGCCGTTCCGACGTTAGGTTCCGGACATCCCGGAGGCGCCGTCGGAGCGGGTGATCAGCGCAGCTGGTCGACGAGCAGCTGCAGCGTCGACGTTGCGAACGCCGTCATGTTCGCCACGCGGTCGTCGTCACCGGTGAGGAGGTGCCGGGTGGCCGGCGCAGGGCCGTGCACCGCGCTCCAGCAGTGGCCGGGCGGGTCGCCGTAGGGGTTGCCCGTCGGCCCGGTGGCACCCCCTTCTCCGATGCCCCACGTCGCGCCGAGGTCGGCGGCGATCTCCTCGGCCAGCCACCGGGCGAAGGGCTCGCTGGCCCCTCGCAGCGGCTCGGGGCGTGGGACCGCGTCG
>CAZCJT010000513.1:0-2445 GCA_964498565.1 uncultured Acidimicrobiaceae bacterium | reverse complement strand
GGCGATGGCGAAGAGCCGCAGGCCCTGGCGGTAGATGTTGGCGGCGCCACCCAGGCCCTAGTCGCCCCCGGCGGCGAAGCGGTCGGCCTGGGGGCGGCGGCCGCCGGAGAAGTCGGCGCCGGCGCAGAACGAGGACCCTTCGGCGGCCAGCACGATGGCCCGGCAGTCGGGGTCGGCGTCGAGGTCCTCGAACGCGTCGGCGATCTCGCGGACGAGGTGCTCGTCGAAGAAGTTGTGCGGCGGTCGGCGCAGCTCGACCACGCCCACCATGCCGTCACGTTCGACGTGGATGCCGGTCACCGGCCGCCCCCCTTGATCGGCATGCCCGGGAACCTAACCGCTCCGGGCGGCGCGACACAGCGAACGGGCGACGTCCGCTGTGTCGCGCTGATGGTCAGCCCGCCGCAGCGGGTCAGGACGACGTCCGAGCCCCGGGGCGGGGGCCCTCCTCGCCCCTGGCGGTGAGGTGCGGCACGTCGGCGTTCTCGTCGACGAAGGACGTCTCGAAGGCCGCGCCGATGACCTCACCGGTGGTGGCGGCCGGCTCGCCGCCCCGCACCGACGTGCGCAGGGCCAGCTCGGGGAGGAACAGCACGACCAGGAACCCGAGCAGGGCGATCGGGACGGCCAGGACGTAGATGTCCGAGAGGCTGTCGGCGAAGCCACCCAGCACGGCATCCCGGACCGGGGCCGGCAGCGCGGCGATGGCGTCCGGTGTGCCGAGCAGGTTCCCGCTGCCCCCCGGCGGCTCGACCCCCGCGGCGGCGAGGCGCTCGGGGATGTGGGTGGCCAAGCGGTCGCTGAGGATGGCGCCGAACACGGCGACGCCGAGGGCGCCGCCCATGGACCGGAAGAACGTGGCCGCCGAGGTCGCGGTGCCGAGGTCGCGGTGCTCGACCGCGTTCTGGACGGCCAGCACGAGGACCTGCATCACCATGCCGAGCCCGGCGCCGAGGACGAGCATGTAGAACCCGGCCACCACCAGCGAGGTGTCGACGTCGAGCAACGAGAACAGCCCGAGGCCGATGGCGACCAGGATGAGGCCGAGGATCGGGAAGATCTTGTACCGGCCGGTGCGGGTGATGATCCGTCCCGAACCGATGGACATCGTCATCAGACCGACCATCAAGGGGATGCTCAGCAATCCGGAGCGGGTCGGGCTCTGGCCCTTCACGATCTGGAGGTACTGGGGCAGGTAGACGATCGCCCCGAACATGGCGACGCCGACGATGAAGCCGGCGAGGCTCGAGATGCGGAACGTCGGGATGGAGAACAGGCGGGGCGGGATGATCGGCTCCGAGGCTCGCCGCTCCTGGACGATCGCCAGACCGAGGAGGACGACGCTGCCGATGCCCATGCCGATGATCTCGGCCGAGCCCCACTCGAACTCCTTGCCGCCGAGCGACAGCAGGAGCAGGAGCAGCGAGACGCCGCCCACGATCAGCGCGGCCCCCAGGTAGTCGACCTGGTGGTCACGGCGGGTGAAGGGCATGCGCAGCACGCGGTTGGTGACCACGAAGGCGGCGACACCGATCGGCACGCCGACGTAGAAGCACCATCGCCAGCCGGGACCGTCGACCAGGAAGCCGCCGATGAGGGGGCCGCCCACGCTGGACACACCGAAGACCGAGCCCATGTAGCCCTGGTAGCGCCCGCGCTCCCGGGGCGACACGATGTCGCCGATGATGGCCTGGGACAGGGCCATGAGGCCGCCCACGCCGAGGCCCTGGATGGCCCGGAACGCGATGAGCTGGCCCATCGACTGGGACAGGCCGGCGAGGACCGACCCGATCAGGAAGACGACGATGGCCGCCTGGAAGAGCGGTCGTCGGCCGTAGAGGTCGCTGAGCTTGCCCCACAGCGGGGTGGAGGCCGTCGAGGTCAGGAGCGTGGCGCTGACCACCCAGGCCAGCTCGTCCTGGCCGCCGAGCTCGCCGACGATGGTGGGCAGGGCGGTGGCGACCACGGTCTGGCTCAGCGCAGCGACGAGCATGCCGAGCATGAGGCCGCTCATGACGGTGAGGATCTCGCGGTGGCTGAGCTGGGTGTCTTCGGCCGCAAGGGCGTCGGTCATGGGTGACTCTCCGGGAACGGTCGCGGTGCACGGGTCGTTGCACGATGAAGAAGGTGCACGATACAACGGTCTGCCTCGATCGCGGTAACGTGGTCGCCAGATGGACCCGATCGCCCCCGCCGTGGTGGACCTGGCCGACGCCCTGAGCCGGGTCGTCCGCCTCGGTGGCCTGCCCCGCTTCGCCGACCACGTCGCGGGTCGGGCCGGGATCCACCTCGACCGGTCCGCCTACGTGCTGCTCGCCACCCTCGTCGCGCAGCCCCGCCGGATCGGCGAGCTGGCCGAGCTGCTCAGCCTCGACGTGTCCACGGTGAGCCGCCAGGTGCACTCGCTGGAGGGGGCCGGGCTCGCCCGGCGCGAACCGCTGCCCG
>CAZCJT010000512.1:0-2447 GCA_964498565.1 uncultured Acidimicrobiaceae bacterium | reverse complement strand
CGGTGCTGGCCCTGTACCGGGAGCTGCTCGCGGCGCGGAAGGCGTCGCCGGCCCTGCAGCGGGGGCGCCTCGAGCTGCTGGCCCGCACCGACGACGTGCTGGCCTACCGGCGGGTGGACGGCGGGGATGCGCGCATCGTGGCGGTGAACTTCGGAGCCGAGCCGGCTGACGTGTCCGATCTGGTCGGCACCGTCGTGGTGGCTTCCACCGGCACGGGCGCCGGACATCCGTTCGGCGGGCGGCTGGGCCCCGACGACGCCGTGGTGCTCGAGCCCTGACCCGCCCGACTGCCGCGCGGATCCGTTGCGGTGGGGTTGCAGTTCCATGACGAACCACCGACTACGGTTCTGAAACGAGGGACACGGGCGGCGGTGCAACCCCACATGCAACCCGAGGAGCTCCACCCCCATGTCGATCAGCACGCGCGCGTCCCGGCTCGAGCCCGCCGCCCACCGCCTCCACCGTCGCCCGACCCGAGGAGAGCGCCGCCGCCCGCCGGTCACCAAGCGGCTCGCCCTCCTCGTCGCCCTCCCGCTCCTCGTCCTCGGCCTCGCGGCCTGCGAGCCGACCCGCGAGCAGGAGTCGGTCCGCAGCCTCATCAACCAGAGCCGCAGTGCCCAGGGGTTGCCCGCCGTCGCCGACGACGTCGCCGTGCGGATCAAGGCCCAGTCCTGGGCGCAGCACCTGGCCTCGACCGGTCGCCTGGCGCACTCCCAGCTGAGCTCCGGGCTCGACGTCGTGCCGTGGGTCGCCGTGGCCGAGAACGTGGGCGCGGGCACGAGCATCGGCAGCGTGCACGACACCTACATGCGATCGCCGAAGCACCGCGCCAACATCCTCGACCGGCGCTGGGACCGGGTCGGCACCGGCCACGCCGTGGGCGGCGACGGAACCACCTACACCGTGCAGATCTTCGTCGACGTCGGGTAGCCGAGCCGTCGCCCGCGCCACCGCCGGGTCGATCCGATAGAACGGCCCGCATGGCAGAGATCACCCTCGGCGGCAACGCCGTCCACACCAACGGCGAGCTCCCGGCGAAGGGCGCCAAGGCGCCGGCGTTCGACCTGGTCAAGAGCGACCTGACGGCCGTCACCTCCGACGACCTCTCCGGTCAGCGGATCGTGCTCAACATCTTCCCCAGCGTCGACACGGCCGTGTGCGCCACGTCGGTCCGCCGGTTCAACGAGCGGGCGGCGGATCTCGACGACACCACGGTCGTGTGCGTGTCGGCCGATCTGCCGTTCGCGGCGGCCCGGTTCTGCGGGGCCGAGGGGATCGAGAACGTCGTCACCGGCTCCACCTTCCGGTCGAGCTTCCTCGACGACTACGGCGTTCGCATGGTCGACGGCAAGCTCGCCGGCGTCGCGGCCCGCGCCGTGGTGGTCCTCGACGCGGACGGCACGGTGCTCCACAGCGAGCTCGTCCCCGAGATCGCCCAGGAGCCCGACTACGACGCCGCCATCGAGGCCCTCGGGTAGCGGTCGACCGCCCTCAGACCTGGGGTGGCTGGTCCTCGCCCACCTCGGCATCGACGATGCCGGGGTGGGGGTCGCCGACGATGTCCGGGTCCTCGACGCCGACACCCGAGCCCCTGAGCCGGTCCATGAGCGACGGGTCGTCGTCGTCGTCGTCTGGGTCCAGGGGATCCTCGAGCTCGCCGTCGTCGACCTGCTCGGGGATGGAGTCGTCGGAGTCTGCGGTCATGGCCCGTCGATTCCCCCTCGGCTCCGCCGCCAGTCAGGACGGGCCCGCCGGTGCATAACGTCGCACCGTGATCGCTGACGCCGCCTCCGACCTCCTCGACGCCGCTCGCGCCCTCCAGCCCGACACGGTCGAGCTGCGCCGAGACCTGCACCGCCACCCCGAGATCGGCAACCACCTCCCCCGCACCCAGGGGGTGGTGCTGGAGGCCATCGGCCAGCTCGGCCTGGACGTGCGGACCGGCACGTCGGTGTCCTCGGTCGTGGCCACTCTCGACACCGGGCGACCGGGCGGCACGATGCTGCTCCGCGGCGACATGGACGCCCTGCCGATGCCCGAGGACACCGGGCTCGACTACGCGTCCACCGTCCACGGAGCCATGCATGCCTGCGGGCACGACGCCCACACGGCGATGCTGGCCTCCGCCGCCCGCGTCCTGGTCGACCGGGCCGACGAGCTCTCCGGGAAGCTGATCTTCATGTTCCAGCCCGGCGAGGAGGGCCACCACGGGGCCAGGCACATGATCGACGAGGGCCTCCTCGACGGCCTCGACGTCACCCGGGCCTTCGCCATCCACCAGTCCCCGAACTTCCCGTCGGGGATGATCGCCACCAAGGCCGGCCCCCTGATGGCCTCGGCCGACGAGTTCGTCATCGAGGTGGTGGGTCGCGGCGGCCATGCCGCCATGCCCCACCACGCCAACGACCCGGTGCCGGTGGCCTGCGCCATGGTCGGCGCCTTCCAGA
>CAZCJT010000511.1:0-2448 GCA_964498565.1 uncultured Acidimicrobiaceae bacterium | reverse complement strand
CCACGCCACCGCGAGCGCGAGGCCGATCAGCGGCACGTAGAGGTGATGTTCGGCAAGGGTCGCCGGCGTCGTCGCAAAGACGGCGCCTGAAAACAGAAACCGGGGGGCCAGGGCGACCAGAAACCACCCGAGGCCCATCGCGACGAGCGGGGCCCGGTGCCGGCACCGCCACGCCCACCCGGCGAGTCCCACCAGCCCCCCGACGGCCAGTGGGCCCGTGAGCGCGGTCGCCCGCCAGTCATGCACGACGCTGAAGCCGGTCGGCACGACCAGCCGGCCGAGCAACTGCCAGACCGTCACGGCCTGATCGGCGACGAACGTGCCCCAGGCGGTGACCGAGGCCCAGCCGAAGTAACTCAGCCACGGGACCCAGAGGCCCTCGAGCCCGCCCGCAAGCGCCAGGCCGAGCAGGACCGCCGCGACAAGGATCCCGACTCGCCGGGACGGGCGTGCGCCCGGCTGGAGCCAGACGACGAGCGCCAGGAGCGGCAGGGCCATCACGCCCATCTGTTTGGCCAGGCCAGCGCCCGCGATGAGCACCGCGACGAGCCCCCAGCGCCACCGAGATCGGCCCCCCACGAGAATGAGCGTCGCCAGCAGCAGGCACAGCGCCACGAGCAGCTCGCCGCGGTTGGCGACGTAGGCCACGCTCGCCACTTGAATCGGGTGTAGGAGAAACGTCGCCGCCGCCAGGCCCGCCGGCCAGCCGGGGGCGACCAGTCGGGCCACGAGCAGCCCCACGAGCAATCCGTTGAGGGTATGCAGGAGGAGGCTGGTGCCGTGCCACCCGCGGGGCTGGTCGCCCCAGAGCGCGCGATCCACGGCGAACGAGGCGTAGGTGAGCGTGCGCCCCGGCAGACGCGGGCGCAGGCTGGTGAGGGCGGGCGCCGTGAGCGCGGCGCCGTCGTCGATCACCCAGCCGGCCGCCCAGACGCCCTGATAGGCGCTGAGCGTCGCCGCGACCAGCACGAGGATCAGGGCTCGGGACATGGGTTCACCGACGGCCGATAACTGGCATCGATCACCGCTGCGATCCGAAAATCACGCCGGGCGAGGTCACACCGACCCGCCGAGGCGTAGACCATCGCCCGATTGAACCGAGCGAGCGCGTACCCCGGATAGCGGTGGAGCACGCCGTTCCAGAGCCGAAGCGCCTCGCGCGGCCGTCCCGTGCGCGCCAGGACGGCCCCGAGGTTGGTCTCGGCCATCGTCCGGACGACCCGGTCCCACCGCGGATCGCGGGTCGCGAGCTCGGCCGCCCGTCGATAGGCGGCCTCGGCCTCGGCCACGGCGCCCGCCTGCGAGCGGGCATACCCGACATTGAGCCACGCCAGCGGCGCGAGCGGGTCGGTCGCCACCGCATCGGCCCACAGCGACAGCTCCGACTGCCAGACGAGCACCTGGCCGGCCGTGATCCACGACCAGCCGGCCAGGAGGACGAGCACGAGCACCCCACAACGACGCGGCACAGACCCCTCCAATCGGGGAGGCGCTACCGCGGCAGGCGCGTGAGCTGCACCCAGTTGATGGTCACGTCGGGCCCATCGGTGCCCGCCGCCAGATACGACAGGACCGGGGTCAGCGCCGTCGCCGCCGTGAGCGTGGATCCCGTCTCCGTCATGGTGATCGCGACCCACGTCGGGTAGTCCGGCACGCTGGCCGCGTACGTGTAGGCCGCCGTGTAGAAGGCGGTCGGCACGCCCGCCGAGGAGACACAGACCCGCAGCGCCCGCGTCTCGCCGTCGGCCCAGTTGACCGCCGAGTCGTCGGTGTCGGTCGCTTCCGACACTTCCTGGCTCGACACGATCGACCCGTCCGTGGCGTTGATCCCGACCGTGTTCCAGACCGTGAGGCCCGCGTACGCCGCCACGTCCGGGAAGGCCGCGTTGTTGCGGAACCCGAGCTGGACCTGATCGGTGCCGGAAATGTCCGCCACCGTGATCGAGGCGCTGACACACCCGCCGGTCGTCCCGGCGACGATCCAGCCGTCGAGTTCTCCGGCGCCAAACGCGATTTCGACGCCGGCATCGTCGATGGTGTCGTCGGCCGAAATGTCGAGCACGCCCGCGGTCGTCACCCAGGTGGACGTGGTCTTGCCGAGTTCCTCGCGGTACTCGATCGCCCCGAGCGGCGACCCGTAGACGAAGTTGTCCTCGTCATCCGCCAGCGACTTGGCCGTGCCGTCGTCCTGCATGACGGTGTAGCCCTGGTCGAACAGGTCACGGACGCTGAACGACTGCGGCGCCGTGAGCTGGGTGGGGAACCGTTCCAGCCACACCGACCGGTCACAGTCGAAGATCCGGCCCGATCGCGTGTGGATGTACGGCGTGTAGAGAAAGTCCGACGCGGTGCAGACGGCGCCGGCCACGGCGTCGATCGCCGCGCCCGTGTCGAACTGCACGCCCGTCCCGACCCACACGACGGCGCCCGAGGCGTGCGCCACAGCCG
>CAZCJT010000510.1:0-2453 GCA_964498565.1 uncultured Acidimicrobiaceae bacterium | reverse complement strand
CCACCGGCGCACGACCCCCGGCGCGGCCCGAGACGTTCCGAGCGGCCCGGATCGACCGCGGCTTCGGCGCCCTCCACGAGCAGGTCGTCGAGCGCTACGCGCCGCCGAGCGTGCTCTGCAGCCTCGACGGCACGGTGCTGCACTCGTCGGCCACCGCCGGCCGGTACCTGCTGCACCCGGCCGGGGATCCCACCACCGATCTCCTGAGCCTGGCCCGCCTCGAGCTCCGGCCCGACCTGCGCACCGGGCTCCAGAGCGCGCGGGACCTGGGACGCCCCACCCGCTCACGACCCGTCCACCTCACCATCGAAGGTGCCGGTACGACGGTGGTCGTGCGGGTGCACCCCACGGCGCCCGACGATGACGAGGGTCGGCTGCTGCTGGTCATGTTCGACGAGATCCAGCCCGAGGTGGACGATGTCGACCACGAGGTCCCCGCCGACCACGTGACGGTCCAGTTCCTGGAGCGGGAGCTCACGGCCACCCGCCGCCGGCTGCGGTCGGTCATCGAGGAGTACGAGGCCGCCCAGGAGGAGATGCGGGCCTCCAACGAGGAGGTGCAGTCCACGAACGAGGAGCTGCGCTCGACGCTCGAGGAGCTGGAGACCTCGAAGGAGGAGCTCCAGTCGATAAACGAGGAGCTCATCACCCTCAACCAGGAGAACCGCCACAAGGTCGACGAGCTGGGCCAGCTGTCCAGCGACCTGCAGAACCTGCTCATCAGCACCGACATCGCCACGCTGTTCCTCGACCGCAGCTTCCGCATCCTGCGCTTCACGCCTCGCGTGACCGAGGTGTTCAACGTGCGCCTCACCGACCGCGGCCGGCCGCTCAGCGACCTCACCCACCGGTTGGGAACCGACGACCTGGTCGCGGACGCCGAGCGGGTGCTCGAGCGGCTCATCCCCGTCGAGCGCGAGGTCGAGAGCGACGACGGGCGCTGGTTCCTCACCCGCGTCGTGCCGTACCGGACCACCGACGACCGGATCGAAGGCGTGGTGATCACGTTCATCGACATCACCAAGCGCCGCCGGGCCGAGATCGAGCTCCGCGAGCTCAACGAGCAGCTCGAGCACCGGGTGGCGCAGCAGACGCGCGACGTGCGCACGCTCGCCTCGAACTCAGCATGGCCGAGCACGACGTGCGCCGACGGATCTCCCAGCTGCTCCACGACGACCTCCAGCAGCGGCTCCACGCGCTCCAGATGCGCACCGGCCTGGCCGCCGAGCACGCCGAACGCGGTGACGTCGACGGCGCCGCACGGCTGATCGCCGACGTGGAGGCCGGCATCGACGAGGCCATCGACGTGACCCGGCGCCTCAGCGTCGACCTCAGCCCCCCGATCCTGGCCACCGAGGGCCTCGAGCAGGCGCTGGGCTGGCTGGCCAACCAGATGCGGGAGATGCACGGCCTCCACGTGGACGTGGGAGCCGACGCGGTGCCGGTGCTGACCGACGACCTGCGCGTGTTCCTGTTCCAGATCGTCCGGGAGCTGCTGTTCAACGTGGTGAAGCACGCCCAGGTCGACCGGGCCGAGGTCCGGGTCGAGTCCACCACCGACCAGGTCACCGTCGTCGTCTCCGACTCCGGGCGGGGGTTCGACGTGGGTTCGGTCCTGGCCGGCGGTGCCCGGGCCGGCCACCTCGGGCTGCCGGGCGTCCGGGAGCGCCTGAGCCTGCTCGGCGGACGCCTGGAGGTCGACTCCGGCAGCGGCCGCGGGACGAGGATGCGGGTCATCCTCCCCCTCGGCGGGGAAGAGACACCGACATGACTCCCGTCAGGCCTGTCGTGTCCCTGGTCGAGGACCACGCCGTGTTCCGCGAGACCCTCTGCACGGTGGTCGCCGCCTCCGACGAATGGGTCCTCGACGGCGTGGCGACCTCGGGTGAGGAGGCGCTCACGATGCTGGAGGACCACCACCCCGACGTGCTGCTCGTGGACCTCTCCCTTCCGGCGATGAGCGGCCTCGAGCTGGTCCGCCAGGTCCAGGACCGCTGGCCCGAGATCCGCTGCCTCATCCTCTCCGGGCACGCCCAACCGGCCTATGCGACCGAGGCCCTGGACGTCGGCGCTTGCGGCTACGTGCTCAAGGGCGCCCCCCGTCACCTCCGCGAGGCGATCCGGACGATCCTCGAGGGGGGCCGCTACGTCAGCGAGTCGCTGGTGCGCGACGAGGTCGACACCCGATCGGCCCAGGGGTGAGCACGGCCCCCGCCGAGCGCATCGTCGTCATCGGCACCTCGGCAGGCGGGGCGGAGACCCTCCGTCGGGTCGTGGCCGGGCTCCCGGCGGACCTCCGGGCGGCGATCGTCGTCGTCATGCACCTGCACCCCACCGCCGACGACTTCCTCGCCGGCCTGTTGGAGCGCACGGGGGCCCTGCCGGCCCGCCTGGCCCGTGACGGCGACGCCCTGGTGGCCGGCGAGATCCTGGTGGCGGTGCCCGACCGGCAC
>CAZCJT010000509.1:0-2454 GCA_964498565.1 uncultured Acidimicrobiaceae bacterium | reverse complement strand
AGCATGACCATCAACCACAGGTCCCATCTGTCACCTCGAACCCCGGCCTGGAAGGTCTAGGACGGACCGCGCTGGCCCGGGCTCTCTCGTCATCGCAACCGAGAAAGCTCTTCAGCGTCGACCACGGTGTGCCGATCCACACGGGGTGACGCAGGGGGAAGCGCGGCCGGCGGTGGCCGCAGATGTGTTCGACCAGCTGCCGGACGCCGTGGTCGTGATCGATGGCGCCGCCACGGTCGTGCGCGGGAACCGGGCTGCGGCGCGGATCGTGGGTCGGCCCGCCGCCGAGTTCATCGGGTCGAGCGCCCTGGACCTCGTCCACCCCGACGACCTGGCGCTCGCCGCTCTGTCGTTGTCGTCGGTGGAGGGCAAGGAGGTCGGCACCCCGATCGAGCTGCGCATCTCCACCGATGACGGGTGGCGCTTGGTCGAGCTGGTGGGCGCGCCCATGGACGACGGTCACATCGCCCTGTCGATGCGCGACCTCACCGAGCGCCGCAGGTGGGAGGTGGCCGGCGGCGAGGTGGCCCGGTTCCGCTCGCTGGTCCACCACGCCACGGCCCTCACGATGCTGCTCGACGCCGATGGCGTCGTCACTTCCGTCTCCGGTGCGATCACCCGCCAGCTCGGCCACGACCCGGAGCTGGTGTGCGACCAGCCGCTCGTCCGCATCGTGCACCCCGACGACCGGATCCTCGTCCGAGGGGCCATCGTCGCGGCCACGTCCGCGGTGCCCGGCGATGCACCGACGCCCGTGGAGGCCCGGCTGGCCGGGAGGGGTTCGTCGTACGTCCCCTTCGAGCTCAGCATCGTCTCCCTGCTCGACGATCCGACGGTCCGTGGCCTCGTGGTGTCCGGGCACGACATCTCCCGGCTCCGGGCCGCGCAGGAGGCGCTCGCCGAGCTCGCCCACTTCGATGCGCTCACGGGGCTGCCCAACCGGCGCGCGTTCGACGTCGCCCTGGAGCACCAGTGGACGCTGACCTCCCGTGACGGGATCGACTCCTTCGTCGTGGTGGCCGACCTCGACGGTTTCAAGCAGCTCAACGACACCCACGGCCACGCGACCGGCGACGAAGCACTCCGCCAGGTGGGCAACGCCCTGCGCCGCACCGTCCGGGCCACCGACTTCGTCGCCCGGCTCGGCGGCGACGAGTTCGGCATCATCCTGATCCGCTGCGGGGGCGAGGCGGCCGCGTTCGGCTTCGCGGCCGAGGTCCGCGACCGCATCGCGCAGGCGTGTCGGCCCCTGCCGTCCATCGTCGCCGTCAGCGTCGGTCACGCATCGCTGCGGGCCTCGGAATCCGCAGCCGCCGCACTCCACGCCGCCGACCTGTCGATGTACGCCGCGAAGCGCCTCCGCTGAGCCGGCGTCCACGACGCCGGTCAGGTCGCTTCCTGAGCCGTGGTGGTGGGTGGTGGTGGTGGTGTCGGAGGGGGGACTTGAACCCCCACGTCCTTGCGGACACTGGCACCTGAAGCCAGCGCGTCTGCCAATTCCGCCACTCCGACGTGTGCGTCCCACCCTCACGTGTGGGAGGCGACACCATACCGCGACGCCCCCGAGCAGCCCCAGCCGACCGGGCGGGGACGAACCGGTCGGCACGCGCAGCGCTGCAGGTAGCCTCCCGCCCGATGGTCTTGCGGAACTTCGAGCGGCGCCTGGAGCGCATCGTGGAGGGCGTGTTCTCCCGGGCCTTCAAGTCGGGCCTCCGCCCGGTCGAGATCGGCCGACGGGTCACGCGCGAGATGGACGACTCCCGATCGGTCGGTGTCCGGGGCGGCACGGTCGTGGCCAACCACTTCACGGTGCACCTCTCCCAGCAGGACGCCGACGAGTTCGCCCAGGTCACCGACACGATGCAGCGCGAGCTCGCCGACCTGGCCCGCGACCACGCCCGCGAAGAGGGCTACACGTTCATGGGGCCGGTGGAGATCGTCTTCCAGGTCGACCCGTCGATGCGCATCGGCGCCTTCTCGGTCGAGGCCCGCCTTCGCGAGGGCGACGGCGGGGCGGGGGCCGGCGCCATCGTGCTGCCGTCCGGCGACCGGTTCGTCCTCGGCGACACGGTGGTCACCATCGGCCGCCTACCCGAGAGCGTGCTCGTGCTCGAGGACCCCAACGTGTCCCGCCAGCACGCCGAGATCCGCCCGGCCGGCACCGGCTTCGTCCTCGCCGACCTCGGATCCACCAACGGCTCCAAGGTGAACGGCATCAAGGTGAGCGAGCGGGTGCTCGAGGACGGCGACGAGCTCACCTTCGGGGCCACGTCGTTCCGGTTCGAGGCCGGCTGAGCCGTGCCGGAGCCACTGCTCAACGTCCTCAAGATCTGCCTCCTGGTCCTGCTCTACCTGTTCTTCTTCCGCGTGCTGCGAGCGGTGTGGGCCGAGGTGCACCTGGCCCGCCAGACCTCCGCCGGCACCTCGCCGGGCCGCACCAGCCGCACGGGGCGG
>CAZCJT010000508.1:0-2463 GCA_964498565.1 uncultured Acidimicrobiaceae bacterium | reverse complement strand
GACCGGTGGCCGGGCCCAGCATGGCGACCAGGGCATCCTCGGGCACGGCGGCCACGTCGCCCACCGTGCGCAGCCCGCGCTCGTGGAGCTTGGCCGCGGTGACCGGGCCCACGCCCCACAACCGGCGGACGTCGAGCGGGTGGAGGAAGGCGAGCTCCCCCTCGGGGTCCACCACCAGCAGCCCGTCCGGCTTGCAGACGGCGCTGGCCACCTTGGCCAGGTACTTGGTGCGGGCGACACCCACGCTGATCGGCAGGCCGACCTCGTCCCGGACGCGTCGCCGCAGCCGGCGGGCGATCTCGACCGGCTCGCCGGCCAGGCGGCGCAGCCCGTTGACGTCGAGGAAGGCCTCGTCCACGGACAGTCCCTCGACGAGCGGCGTGGTGTCCCGGAAGATCTCGAAGACGGCTCGGCTCGCCTCGCTGTAGGCGTGCATCCGCGACGGGACCACGACGGCGCCTGGGCACAGGGCGCGGGCCTGCGACGTCGTCATCGCCGTGCGGACGCCGTGGGCCCGCGCCTCGTAGCTGGCCGTGAGCACCACGCCCTCGCCGACGATGACCGGGCGCCCGCGCAGCTGGGGCCGGTCACGCTGCTCGACCGCGGCATAGAAGCAGTCGAGGTCGGCGTGCAGGATCCCTGCCGTCGCGGATCCGTCCATCGGCGCTCACCGTACCCGCCCCACGGCGGGTCAGAACAGACGTTCGATCTTGACCCGGTGGTCAGTTCCCGGGCCGGACGGCAGACTGGACCCATGACCGCCGTCGACGAGACCAGGGACGACGACGGTCCCGACGAGCAGGGCGGACGCCCGCCCCGGGAGGGCACGGCCATGGCCGTGCTCCGCCAGGACGTGTTCCGTCGGGTCTACACCGGCGCGTTCCTGTCGAACATCGGCACGTGGATGCAGAACGTCGTCCTCGGCGCCTACGTCTACGACCAGACGAGCTCCCCGTCGTTCCTCTCCATCGTCCTGTTCGCCCAGCTCGGCCCCATGCTGTTCTTCTCCGTGGTGGGCGGGATGCTGGCCGACACCTTCGATCGGCGCCGGCTGCTCGTCATCGTCTCGGCCACGCAGGCGGCCCTCTCCATCGCGCTCGCCATGGTGGTCAGCGGCGACGGGATCAACCGGTGGGCCATCGTCGGCGTCGTCTTCCTCATGGGTGTGGGGCAGTCGGTGTTCGGCCCGACGTACTCCGCCCTGCTCCCCGACCTCGTCGGTCCCGGGAACCTGGCGGGCGCCATCTCCCTGAACTCGGCGCAGATGAACGGCTCCCGGGTCATCGGCCCCGCCATCGGCGGCCTGCTCTTCGCGCAGCTCGGCGCGCCGTGGGTCTTCTCGCTCAACGCGGCCACCTACGTGTTCGTCATCGGGGCCCTCCTCACCGTGACGCTGCCCGACGTGGAGGCCGGGGACCCCGGCGAGTCGCGCCTGCAGCGCCTGGCGCTCGGCTTCCGCATCGCCCGCAACCGCTTCCCCGTCGGGCGGTGCCTGCTGACGATGGTGCTGTTCTCGCTGGTGTGCCTGCCGTTCATCGGCCAGATGCCGGTGCTGGCCGACAGCAACCTCGGCATCGACGCCCGCTCCACCGCCTACGGCTGGCTCTACGCCTGCTTCGGCCTCGGCGCCATGCTCGGTGCGCTCTCGGTCGGCACGGTGTTCGCGCAGGTGCAGATGGAGACGTTGGTCCGGGCCTGCATGTCGGCCTTCGGCGTCTCGCTGGCCGTCTTCGCGTGGCTGCGGGCACCGATGCCGGCGTTCGTGCTCATCGTCGTCGTGGGCTTCTTCTACTTCGCCAGCGTCACGGCTCTCTCGACGGTGCTCCAGCTCCACCTGGCCGGGAACGAGCGGGGGCGGGTCATGGCGTTGTGGATGATGGCCTTCGGCGGCACCGTGCCCGTCGGCAACCTCATCGCCGGCCCGCTCATCGAGGCCACGTCCGTGACGACCGTGGTGCTCCCCGGCGCGCTCGGTGCCATCGCGCTCGGCTGGTGGGCCGACACCCGCACCGATCGGCCCTACGCCCACTGACCACCCGGCACCGGTTCAGCGCAGGAGCAGATCCGCCACGCGCTCGAGCCCGGCAGCGCGGCTCGCCTTCACCAGCACGGCGTCGCCGGGGCCGAGGGGACCCAGCAGCTCGACCGCCGCCTCGGGCGAGGCGACGTCGGTGCCCACGCCGTAGCTCGGGCAGTCGACGGTGACCACCTCGACGTCGAGGTCCTCGGCCAGCCGACCCATCTCGGCGTGGCGCTCGTCGCTGTTGGCGCCGAGCTCGGCCATCACGCCGAGGACGGCGATGCGGCGATCGGCCTCCAGCGCGGCCAGCGAGTGGAGGGCGGCGGCAAGGGCGGTGGGATTGGAGTTGTAGGCGTCGTTCAGCACCGTGGCGCCCGCGCCCGTCCGACCGAGCTCCATCCGCCACGGCGACAGCGCCGCGCCGGCCAGGCCGGACGCGACCG
>CAZCJT010000507.1:0-2465 GCA_964498565.1 uncultured Acidimicrobiaceae bacterium | reverse complement strand
CGTGCAGTGGGTGGGACCGGTCCCCGACGAGCACCTGGCCGACCTGGTGGTCGTCCGGCGCTCCATGCAGGACATGCCGGTCGACGACCTCGACTGGACCGCGCCGACGATGGACGCCGCCGATCTGCGCTCCTTCGAGGAGGCCGCGGCCGGTCGCGGGCACCACCCGGTCGTGAGCATGGCCCTGTCGCCCGACGGGGATCCCGCCGGCTTCTCGGCGCTGTTCCTCAACCAGCACCGCCCGACCCTGGCCTGGCAGGGTGACACCGGCGTGCTGGCCGACCATCGCGGGCGGGGCCTCGGACGGTGGCTGAAGGCGGAGAACCTGCGACTCGCCCAGGCGACGGCCCCGCAGCTGGCGACGGTGGAGACCTACAACGCCGAGTCCAACCCGTGGATGCTCGACATCAACGTCGCCATGGGCTTCCGGCCCCACATGGCGTACCAGGCCTGGCAGGCCGAGGTCGCCGACGTCCGCAGCGCGCTCGGGGTCTGATCAGGACGGGTGGCGCAGCACGACCTTGCCGAGCTGGTCGCCGCTGCGCAGCCGCTCGAGGGCGTCGGGGTAGTCGGCCCGATCGAAGACCTGGTCCACGGCGACGGGCAGGCCCAGCTCGACCAGCCGGGTGACGGCGTCGAACTCCTCGTGGGACCCCATGGTGGACCCGATGATCTCGATCTGCTTGAAGAACAGCTTGGGCAGGTCCACCTCCACCTTCTGTCCCGACGTGCCCCCGCACACCGCCAGGCGACCGCCGGGGTGGAGCGACCGGATGGACGCGTCCCAGGTGGCGGGGCCGACGGACTCGACCACCACGTGGGCCTTCACCGGCCAGCTCTCGTCGGAGGAGTCGAACCCGGCCGTGGCTCCGAGGGCGACGGCCTGGTCGACCTTGGCCTGGTCCCGGGAGGTGACGTAGACCTCGGCGCCCATGCGCAGGGCCAGGGCCAGGGCCGCCATGGACACGCCGCCGCCGATGCCGACCACGAGGACCGTCTCGCCCGCCGCCAGCCGGGCCCGGCGCAGCATGCGGTACGCGGTGAGCGTGGCCAGCGGGTAGGCGGCGCACTCCTCCCAGGTCCGGCCGGCCGGCCGGGGGACGATGTTGCGGGCCGGCACCACGACCCCGTCGGCGTGGCCGCCCCACCGCTGCTCGCCGAGGATCTGAAACCCGCGGCCGACGGGGGCGTCGTTGCCGAGGTGCACGACGGCGTCCAGGGTGGACACGGCCGGGTTGACCACGACCTCGGCGCCGACCTCGAGCTCGACCCCGGCGCCGACGGCGTCGATGGTGCCGGCCACGTCGCAGCCGGGCACGTGGGGCAGGTGCGGCTTGGGCCGGCCCCGGGTGAGCCACAGGTCCATGTGGTTGAGGGCCGAGGCAACGGGCCGGACCCGCACCTCGCCGTGGCCGGGCTCGGGGGTGTCGATGCTCCCCCACCGGTAGCTGCCGGGCGACTCGTCGAGGATCCAGGCGTCCATGACCGGCGACTCTAGGGAGACGGGCGAGGAGGCCCGCCAGGGCGGCTCACACGACGACGGTGAGGGCGTCGGGGACGACCCGGATGGACACGGCCCGGGCCTCGCCGAGGCGCTCGCCGTCCAGCCACACCGACGTGCCTGCGGTGAGGTCGAGCTGCACCGCCTTCACCCGGCGCTCGCCGATGCCCGGGTGCGGGACGTGCGTGCCCGCCGGCAGCCGACTGCGGGCCTTCCACCGGTCGCCGAGGCCCAGGTCGGCCTGGAGCAGGTCCATGCGGCCGTCGCCGGGGTGCGATCGTGGCGCGACGTCCCAACGGCCGAGGAACTGGGCGTTCATGGCGGCCACCACCGGCCCCCGCCACCAGGAGCGCCGGGCGATCAGGTGGGCCACGAAGAAGTGCAGGGCGCCGTCGACGAGGACCTCGCACAGGTCCACCGGCAGCGTCTGGGCATCGGGGCCGTGCAGTCGGGACTCGTCGCCCGACGCACCACAGGTCCGGGCCAGGTCGCCGGCGAGCAGGCCGAGCGGCGGGAGCGGACGGTTGGCTCGCCGGGCCTCGGTCACGACGCGGCGGGCCTCCAGGTCCGAGCGCACCACGACGCCATCGCCGGGCAGCGGACCGGCCGCGCCCCAGAGCTGGCCCTTGCGGATCGTCACGACCCGCCAGGCGACGGGTCTGCGTCCGGGACGGCCCCGTCGTCGTCGTCCTCGACGGACGCGGATGCCGACACGACCCCCCGCTCGAGGGCGCCGACGGCTCGGCGCGCCGTGGACCGGGTTGCATCGTCGGGCGCGAGCTGGGCGATCTGGCGCACGAGGTCGATCAGCTGGCGAACGGTGCGGACGAAGTCGCCGCCGGTGAGCTCCAGGTGGGTCTCCTCCAGCAGGTCGCCGAGGCCCTCGCCGGCGCACCACTCGTGGGCGACGGCGCAGAAGCCGTGGTCGGAGCCGCGGGACCAGGGCAGCCCGGCCGCGTCCTCG
>CAZCJT010000506.1:0-2466 GCA_964498565.1 uncultured Acidimicrobiaceae bacterium | reverse complement strand
CGTTGGCCAGCAGCTGGTCGACCACCGGCCCGAGCTCGGCGGGCTCCCAGCGGTCGCCCTTGTCGCGTCCCGGGCCCCGGCGCCACCCCTCGGCCACCGACACCTTGCCGCCGGCCACGTTGAAGACCTGGCCGGTCACGTGCTTCGACTCGGCGCTGCCCAGCCACACCACGAGCGGGGAGATGTTCTCCGGTGCGTACTCGTCGAACTGGCCCGGCGCGACGTCCTTGGTCGCCGGACCGAAGCCCAGGTTCTCGGTCATGCGGGTGAGCGCCGCCGGCGCGATGGCGTTCACCGTGACGCCGTAGCGCCCCAGCTCCTTGGCCGCGATGTTGGTCATCGACGCGATGCCGGCCTTCGCCGCGCCGTAGTTCAGCTGGCCCGGGTTGCCGTACAGGCCCGAGCCGGAGGACGTGTTGATGATCCGGGCGTCGTTCTCCAGGCCCTCCTTGGCCCGCTCCCGCCAGTGGGCGGCGGCGAAGCGGAGGGGGGCGAAGGTGCCCTTCAGGTGCACCTTGATCACGGCGTCCCACTCGTCCTCGGACATGTTCACGAGCATCCGGTCACGGAGGATGCCGGCGTTGTTCACCAGGGTGTCCAGGCCCCCGAAGGTGTCGAGCGCGGTCTGCACGAGGCGCTGCGCGCCCTCCCAGTCCGAGACGTCGTCGCCGTTGGCGACGGCCTCGCCGCCCATCCCCCGGATGGCGTCGACGACCTCGCCGGCCGGGCCGTCGGAGGAGCCGGAGCCGTCGACCTCGGCCCCCAGGTCGTTCACGACGACCTTGGCGCCCTCGGCCGCGAACGCCAGTGCATGGGCACGTCCGATCCCTCGTGCGGCTCCTGTGATGACGACCACGCGGCCGTCGCAGATCCCTGGCAACGTGCACACCTCCCCGATGAGGACCGCCGGGTGCCGGCGGTCACGATGCGACAGCGTAGCCCCGGTGTCTTGTCCGGCGCAGGGGGTCCGGTGGCCATCGGGCGGCGGCGTACGGTGCGGTCATGAGCGGTACGTCGACACCGGACACCGTCGTCGGCATCGGCGCGTCGGCCGGCGGCCTCGATGCGCTCAAGCGGCTGCTCCCCGCCCTCCCCGACGTGACCGGCATCGCCTACGTCGTCGTCGTGCACCTGTCGCCGGAGCACGAGAGCCACCTGGCCGAGCTCCTGCAGCCGCACTGCCGGCTGCCCGTCACCCAGGTGCAGCACACGGTCGATCTCGAGGCCGACCACGTGTACGTCATCCCGCCCGGCTGCTACCGGGAGGCCGCCGAGGGCGTCCTGCAGCTGGTCACGGGGGACGACGGCGACCGGCTCCGGGCGCCGATCGACCACTTCCTGCACACGCTCGGGGCCGTCCACGACGGCCACTCCGTGGCCGTGGTGCTCACGGGCACGGGATCCGACGGCACGCTCGGGCTGGGGGCCGTCCGGTCCTGCGGTGGCGTGACCATCGTGCAGGAGCCGGCCGAGGCCGAGTTCGACGGCATGCCTCGCACCGCCGTCAGCGCCGGCGCCGCCGACCAGGTCCTCCGGCTCGAGCAGATCGCGCCGGCCATCGAGGCCCTCCACCGCTCGCACCCACGGCTGCGCACCGACGAGGCCGAGGAACCGGAGCAGGAGCTGCTGGCCCGGGTGCTGCTCCACGTGTCGACCCGCACCGGACAGGACCTGCAGGGCTACAAGCCGGCCACGATCCTGCGCCGGATCGGTCGGCGCATGCAGCTGCGCCAGATCGTCGAGCCCGAGGCGTACCTCGACGTGCTGCGCCAGGACGAGCACGAGGTCGAGCAGCTCTTCCAGGACCTGCTCATCTCCGTGACCCGCTTCTTCCGCGACCCCGAGGTGTTCGAGGCGCTCGCCCGCGGCATCCTCCCGGACGTCATGGCGTCGAAGCCACCCGACAGCACCGTGCGGGCGTGGTCGGCGGGCTGCGCCACCGGCGAGGAGGCGTACTCGCTGGCCATGGTGCTGGTGGAGGCGCTCGACGGGCTGCCGCGGCCGCCCGGCGTGCAGGTCTTCGCCACCGACCTGAGCCCCCAGGTGCTGCAGCGCGCCCGGGAGGGCAGCTATCCCGACACCATCGAGGACCACGTCAGCGCCGAGCGGCTCCGGCGGTTCTTCGTCCGACAGGACGGCACCTACCGCGTCGGCAAGAGCCTCCGAGAGATGGTGGTGTTCGCGCCCCACAACCTCCTGCAGGATCCGCCGTTCTCGCACGTCGACATCGTCCTGTGCCGGAACCTGCTCATCTACCTCCAGCCGCCGAGCCAGCGACGGGCGATCGAGGTGTTCCACTACGCCCTCGAACCGGGCGGCCACCTCGTGCTCGGCCCGGCGGAGACGGTGGACCGGACCGACCTCTTCGTCCCGGTGGACGTCGGCTCTCGCACCTTCCGGCGGCGACAGCGCGCCGCCCCGGAGCCCGGGGTGCCGGCCATCGCACCCACCGGCGCACGACCCCCG
>CAZCJT010000505.1:0-2468 GCA_964498565.1 uncultured Acidimicrobiaceae bacterium | reverse complement strand
GCGCTGGGCAGTTCGCGTCGGAGCGCGATGAGGTTGTGCCCCCGGTTGCACCCGATCTCGAGCACGGTGTCCGGCGCGATGATCCCCGCCGAGGTGAGGTCCGCGATCCGCCGCCAGAACGGCGCCCGGCTCGCAGGGTCCACGACGTTCCGCGCCGTGTAGGCGTCGCCGAAGTCCCCCGCCCAGATGCCGGGCGGCGTCACCGGCACGCCCACTGGATCGCCCATGCCAACAGCCCGGCGACCAGCGGGGCGCCGAGCATCCACGTCAACTGGACGCAGACTTCCCGCTTCACCAGCGCGGCGTGGGCTGCCCGCCGCTCTTCGATGTCCCTCAGATCGTCGTCGCGCGGGGCGCCGAGCATCCACCCCACCGACCGCCTCAGTGCCTTCTGCGCATCGGTCACGGTCACGACCGACCCCGGTAAGGGCGTCATTCGTCCTCCCCGAACTCACCAGCCCACGTGTCAGTCGTAGCCATGGTCAAATCCCCCAGTGCGGCGCGCGGCGCGCAGACGGCGGACCTTGGTCGAGTACACCGCCCCCAGCATCCGCGCCCCGCACTCGGGGATCGACCGACCAAGGTCACGCCCACATCCCTACAGGGTCCGACCCCAGCGTGTCAAGCATTTCCGCGCCCCAGCGCGACGCGCAATAGGCTGCCCGTGGCGGGCTCGATCTGCCCGACCACCCTGCGGGCCGTCCGAGCGCCGGGACGGGGGTCTCCGACGAGCTGGTGCGGCGGGACTCCGCCACACCCGCACGGGCGCGCAGTACTGCACTGGCTTGCCGTCCGCATCTTTTGCAACCTCGCAAAAGCCTGCAAATCCCGGTTTCCCGCATGGTTGCGCAAGGTTACGTGACGTGCCATATGACATCGTGTCACGTGTCTACCTGTCCACGGCAATAGTTCCAAATTGTTAGCCGTGGCACCACCGTTGCACTACCCAGGGACATGACGACGACGACTCTCACCGCGACGCAGTACGAGGACATCGCCGAGGCCGACGTGCCGGCGGGGCTGATCTGGATCACGCCGGCGCGGCATCAGGGACAGGCCGTCGAGATCCAGTACTCGACCGGCGTCCCCAGGGGCCAGGGCGGCAACTACGACGCGGACCACGGCGACCCGTACAAGCGCGTGACCGACCGCGGCGACGGCGGCGGCGTCACGTACTACCGCCGAGTAGGTCGCTAGCTGCTGAGGCCCCCCACGGGGGCCGGATGGAGGTATCGACCATGACATGGGACGACAAGTCGGCGTACGTGCAGGACATGGAGACAAGGACTGCGGACCGGGACTACGAGGCCGCGGAAATTCGGCTGGAGACGGCCAAGGCCGGGTTGGCTCGCGCTCGCGCTCGCGCTGCGGTCGCGCTGGTGGACATCGTGTTCGATGGTCCGCCGGGTGCGGTGCCGGGGCGATTCGTGGAGGTGGAGAACGCGGAAGGCCGATCGATCTCGCTCGGCGAATGGATCGAGCGGCCAGATGGCTACTGGGTTCTGCGTATTCCCACCATCGTGCGAGCCGACGGCCCGCCGATCGACGAGGACGGTCGCTAGCTGCTGAGGCCCCCCACGGGGGCCGGATGGAGGTAACGACATGACGACGACCGAGACCGAGACCAAGACCAGGACCGAGACCGAGACCACCGCGCTCCGGCGACGCGCAGAGCGCACCGCGCTGGAGGCGCTGCACCGGCTCCTGCTCGCGCCCGAGACGATCCGGGACCACGTGCCGGTACTGGACGCGCTGTGTCGCGTGCTTTTCACGCTCGACTCCGGACCCAGCGGTTACGGGCGCGCGGAGCGGCATCGGTGAGTACACTCGCTACCGCAATCCTGGATCTCCTGCGCGCCGGCCACGTCGTCACCGTGGACCAGATCGCCGCGCTCCTCGGCGCCGAGCACCCGCAGTCGTGGCCGCGCGGCGTGATCCTCCAGGCCCTCGTGGATCTCGTGGCGAGCGGCGGCGCCAACCCCACCCGCTACGCCATCGCCGACCCCCCCGACGCGCCGCCGTGGAACCCGAGCGTGGGTGACTGGGTGGACCCCAGCCCGGACACGATGATCGACGTGACGTACTGCGGCTGGCCCCGCCGCGTCGTCGCCGTGTACGACGACGGGACCTTCGCGATCAACGCCTTCGAGGGCGTCCCAGGGTACCGTCCTCAACGGCACCGCCCTGCTGATTTTCAACGGGCCACCGAGAGGCCGCCGTCCCTGAAGTGTGGGCAGTGGACCGGCGAGGCGCCCGGGTTTGACATCGCGCGCGGTGGGCGCCAGTGCCTCCACGATCGGCCCTGCCCTACGCACACCCTCGCCCCGCCCGCCGACGCCGACGCCGACGACCACCTTGCTACCAGGATCCTCGCCGACCTCGTGGCCTCCGGCCAGGCCCGCACCGTCTGGGACGGCGGCGACTCCACCCGCTACGCCATCGCCGACCCGCCCGCGCCCGCCCCACCC
>CAZCJT010000504.1:0-2474 GCA_964498565.1 uncultured Acidimicrobiaceae bacterium | reverse complement strand
CCGGCCGGCCCGCTCGGAGCCACCGCCGCTGTAGGTGCGCCCGCCCCGACTGGCGCGCTGGCGCCCACCGATCTCCTCCACCAGCTCCGGCGGGATCTCGTCCAGGAAGCGGCTGGGCGGGTTGTACTGCGTGCCGCCGAACAGCGTGCGGCTCCAGGCATGCGTGAGGTGCAGCCGGTCCATGGCCCGGGTGATGCCCACGTAGGCGAGGCGCCGCTCCTCCTCCAGCTGGTCGGGCTCCGTGAGCGTCCGCAGGTGGGGGAAGATCCCGTCTTCGAGGCCGATCAGGAACACGATGGGGTACTCGAGGCCCTTGGCCGAGTGCAGCGTCATGAGCGTGACCTCCGACTCGTCGGCGTCGAGCTGGTCGGTGTCGGCCACCAGGCTCACCGACTCGAGGAAGTCGGCGACGTCGTCGCTCTCCGACGCCGTACCGAGCAGCTCGGCCAGGTTCTCCAGCCGCCCCTCGGACTCGATCGTGCGCTCGTTGCGCAGCTCGTCCAGGTAGCCGCTGCCCTCCAGCAGGTGCTCGAGCAACGGTCCCGGACCGTCGTCGGCGCGGGCGGCGGCGCCGTCGAGCAGCTCGGTGAACCGGGCGATGCCGTTCAGCGCCCGGCCGGTGACCCCGGCCTCGTCGGCGCGGCGCAGCCCGTCGAGGAAGGACAGGCCCCGACCCTGGATCCACGCATCGATGCGGGCCACCGACGTGTCGCCCACGCCGCGCTTGGGGACGTTGAGCACCCGCTTGACGCTGACCTCGTCGGTGGGGTTCACCGTGGCCTTGAGGTAGGCGAGGGCGTCTTTGATCTCGCGCCGGTCGTAGAAGCGGGTGCCGCCGATGACGCGGTACGGGATGCCACCACGGGCGAGGTACTCCTCGACCACCCGCGACTGGGCGTTGGTCCGGTAGAAGACGGCGATGTCGCCCCACCGCACGTCGCCCGTGCTGTGGAAGGCGGAGATCCGCTGCGTGACCCACTGGGCCTCGTCGTGCTCGTCCTCGGCGTGGTAGCGCAGGATCTTGTCGCCGGGGCCGGCCTCGGTCCACAGGTCCTTGGGCTTGCGCCCCATGTTGTTGGCGATGACGGCGTTGGCGGCGTCGAGCACGGTCTGGGTCGACCGGTAGTTCTGCACCAGGGGGATGGTGGTGACGTCGGGGAAGGCGTCCTCGAACTGGAGGATGTTGGAGATGTCCGCGCCCCGGAAGCCGTAGATGCTCTGGTCGCCATCCCCGACCACCGTGACGTTGCGGTGCTCCTTCGCCAGCTGCACCACGAGCGCGTTCTGGACCTTGTTGGTGTCCTGGTACTCGTCGACGAGCACGTGCTCGAAGCGCTGGCGGTAGTGGGCGAGCACGTCGGGGTGGCGGCGGAACAGCTCGACGGCGTTGAGGAGGATGTCGTCGAAGTCCATGGCACCGGCCCGCAGGAGGCGGGCCTGGTACTCGCGGTAGACGTCGGCCAGCTTGCGCTCGGTGTAGGAGCCGGCCCGGTCGGCGTAGTCGTCGACGAGGACGTAGTCGTTCTTGGCCGCGCTGATCTGGGCGTGCACGGACCGGGGCGGCATCTTCTTGGTGTCGATGTTGAGGTCGCGCAGCACGTAGCCGGTGAGGCGCACGGCGTCGGCCTGGTCGTAGATCGTGAACGACGACGGGAAGCCGATGGCGTCGGCGTCCCGGCGCAGGATCCGCACGCAGGCCGAGTGGAACGTGGACACCCACATCCTCTGGGCCACCGACCCGACCAGCGTGCCGACGCGCGCCTTCATCTCGTCGGCGGCCTTGTTGGTGAAGGTGATGGCCAGGATGGAGAACGGGCTGGCGCCCTGCTCCTGGATCAGCCACGCGATGCGGCGGGTGAGCACCCGGGTCTTGCCCGAGCCGGCGCCGGCCAGCACCAGCAGCGGGCTGCCGAGGTGGGTGACCGCCGCCTCCTGCGCCGGGTTGAGGCCGTCGAGCAAGGACGCGCCGAAGGGACCGGAGCCGGGTCCGATGCGATCGGTGGGCTCGGGGAACAGCTCGCCGGCCGGCTCCCTCGGCAGTGGCTCCTCGGTCGACGCAGGCACCGTGGCGACCCTACCGGCCACCTCCGACAGCCCCGGCGTCCCCCTGGCCAGGCGCGACGGGCGTGCCACAATCGCCCCCGTGCGCATCCACAAGCTGTCGTCCACCGACGCCTTCGTCGCCTTCGACCTCGACGACACGCCGTCGGTCGGCGTGACGCGGTTGGCCCGCAAGGTGCTCACCGACGGCGCCGAGCTGCTGGCCCGGTCCACCACCTACGCGTTCGCCACCTTCGGCATCCGGATGGGCGGGGCATCGGCCGGCATCAACGCCGAGGGTGACGGGCGCGATCCGGCGGTGGCGGCGTTCGTGGAGGAGATGCGCGCGGCCGTGGCGGAGGGGCGGTGGGCCACCGAACCGGCGCTCGGCCTCACCGAAGCCGACCTGGCGCCGCTGCGCATCGACGACCGCC
>CAZCJT010000503.1:0-2474 GCA_964498565.1 uncultured Acidimicrobiaceae bacterium | reverse complement strand
CCCGCCACGCCGACGGTCGCGAGGAGCTCGCCCGCGAGGCCAGCTGAGCCGTTCCGGGCCGCGGTGCACGCCCTCGGGGCGTGGGGCGCGGCCCGGTCCGCTCATGCGGCGGACTGGAACTCCTGCAGCACGCGGTCGGCCTCGACGTGGGCCCGGATGCGCTGCTCCAGCATGCTGCGCTGCTGGTCGGCCTCGAGCGCCGGCTTGTCCACGACGGCCCACCGGACCAGGTCGCCCCAGAAGCGGTCGATCACCTCGGCACCCCCGATGGTGCCGCCGTCGACCGTGCGGAAGGTGCAGGAGCGGATCTCGCCGAGGTAGAGGCGCAGGGACGAGACGTGGATCTCCTCGTCGATGCGGATGCGACCGATGATGTCGGCGGCCTCCGCCGCTGCTCCGGCCCGCTCGCCCCAGAGGTCCGGGGTGCGCAGGACGGCCTGGGTCTCGGAGAACCCGAGCTCGGCCCGGAACTCGATGAGCAGCAGGTTGGCCAGGAACGACACGAGGCCCTCGATCTCGGGGCGGAGCTCGGGGATGCGGCGTTCGTCGTCGGGGCGGGCGATGTTGTCGGTCGGCTCGACGTCGGGGGAGGCGCCGGCCCCGAAGGCCAGGTCGCGGGCGACGAACCACATCTCGTCGTGCCCGCCGATGCCGTGCTCGGGCAGGCCGCCCTCGTCCAGGCCGTGGGCGACGAGCAGACCGTCGTTGAGGTGGCCGATGGCCATCTCGGAGATGTCCTCGACGATGGCGTCCTGCAGGTCGGGGAACGAGATGTCGGCGAGCAGGCGACCCTTGGCCTCGATCTTGCCGATGATCGTGAGGTTGTTCCAGAACGTCTCGCCCAGCCCATTGCGCAGCAGCACCCGCTGCTGGTCGATGCTGGGGAGGCGCACCCCGTCGAGCAGGGAGGCGTCGGCGTCGAAGAGCTCGCCGCCGCGGTCGCGCAGCGCCGTGGTCCAGGCCTCGATGGCCGGGCCGCGGACCTTGGTGCGGGGCGGCTGGTAGGTGCCGTCGGCCAGGAAGCCGCCGTGCATGCGACGGCCTGCCACCACCTGCGGTTCGGCGTAGTCGTGGTCTTCCATGAGCTCGTCACGGCTGTAGCGGAGCGTGATCATGTCGGGTACCCCCTGCGGCTGACTTGACCCGGTGGTCAAGGTAGCCCGTGGCGGCTGTGGGTGGAACCGGCACCGCCGCTGCCAGGCTGTTGCGATGCTCGACTGGGTCCCCCGATGGCTGCGCGTCGCCTTCGGCATCCTCGTGATGGGCCTGGTCGTGTGGTTCCTGGTCATCCCGCAGTTCGGGCAGGCCGAGCAGGCCCTCGATGCCATCACCGGCGTGCACGTCGGGTTCGTGCTCCTGGGCGGGTTGCTGGTGGCCGCCGCCATCGCCTCCCAGGCCGAGCTGACCCGGGCCATCCTGCCGGCCGGGCAGCGGCCGAGCCTGCCCGACCTCGTCCGCATGGAGCTGGCGACCACCGCGGTCAGCCACACGGTGCCCGGTGGCACGGCGGCGGGCACCGCGCTCGGCTACCGGCTGCTCACGCAGGCGGGCGTGGAGGGATCGTCGGCCGGGTTCGCCCTCGGTGTGCGAGGCATCGGATCGGCGCTGGTGCTCAACGTCCTGCTGTGGGCCGCGCTGCTCGTGTCGATCCCGACGCAGGGGTTCGACGGCCGCTACACCACGGCCGCCATCCTCGGGTCGCTGCTGCTGACGGCCATCGGTGCGGCGGTCGTGGGGCTCCTCCGGGCACCCGACCTGACCACCCGGGTGCTGTGCCGGGTGCTGGGGCCGGTCCCGTTCCTCGACGCCGAGGCCGTGCCCCGTGTGGTCGGTCGCCTGTCGGAGCAGCTCCGGGACCTGGTCTCCGACCGGCCGTTGGCCGTCCGGGCCACGGCCTGGGCCGCCGCCTACTGGATCGGGCTCGGCGCCGCGCTGTGGGTCCTGCTCCTCGCGTTCGGGTGGACGGGCCACCCGGTGTCGGTCGCCGTCGCCTTCGGCCTCGTCAACGTGCTCGCCGCGCTGCCAGTGACGCCACGCGGGCTGGGCGTGCTCGAGGCCGTGCTCATCCCGATGCTGATCGGGTTCGGGGCGCCGGCCTACGTCGCCACCCTCGGCGTCATCAGCTGGCGGCTCCTCTCCTTCTGGGCGCCGATCCCGCTCGGCACCCTCGCCTACGTGTCCATCCGGCTGCGGCAACCCGGCGTCCGGCCCGACCGTGACGACGTGGCCGACGAGCTCGGCGAGGTCGGGCGCGAGCATCGCGAAGCCTGGACGGAGTGGGCCGCGCGGCACGCGATCCGCCGTCGGCCGTAGGTCGCACATCCGTCGACCGGTGGCATCCTGGTCGGCTGCCCATGGGACCGCCCACCCCCCCGACCGCCGACCTCCGCGACCGCCTCGAGCAGGCGTCGATCGCCGACGCGCACCGGCTCGGACGGCGGCTCCGCAACGCTCGGCGCAAGACGGGCGAGGCC
>CAZCJT010000502.1:0-2475 GCA_964498565.1 uncultured Acidimicrobiaceae bacterium | reverse complement strand
GGCGGCGACCGCAGCGGCGCCGGTGACCGCAGCCGCGACGAGCGCACGACGCCGGAACCACTCCGACAGGTCGGCGTCGCCCCGGCGGTCGGCGTCGACGGTCAACAAGACGGCGGCCAGGAACGCGGTGACGAGCACGGCCAGCACACCGCCGACGAGCGACAGCGGACCGGTCCAGGACGTGAGGGGGTCACCGCCGCCGTCCACCGGCACGCGTCCGGAGGCGATGGCGCCGGCGATGGTGCCGAGGAAGAACGGGGTCACCACCGACGAGGCCGCGAACACCGCTCCGTGCAGCTGGGCCTGGCGGTAGGTCGGCGACGCCTTGCGGAACACGAAGGCGCCGCCCCGGAACACGATGCCGAGACCGGCCAGCGACCACGGCACGGCCAGCGTGGTCATGATGGCGCTGAACGCGCGGGGGAACCCCGTCCACAGCATGACGATCACGAAGATGAGCCAGACGTGGTTCGCCTCCCACACCGGTCCGATCGAGCGGTCGATCTGGCGGCGGACACGGGCCGCGGTGTCGTCCCGGCCGGCGGTGAGGTCCCACACGCCGGCGCCGTAGTCCGCCCCGCCGAAGAGGGCGTAGGCGATGACGCCGGCGAACATGGCGGCGGCCACCAGCTCGGCGCTCACGTCTCGTCTCCCGGACCGGGCATCCCCGCCGGTGCGTGGACCGGCGCCTCGTCCTCGTCCTCCTCCGGTCCGTACGGGACGCGCATCTCCTCGCCCTGCCGCCACCGTCGGCTCATGGCGCGCAGCACCACGGCGCCGAAGACCGTCATCGACCCGTAGACGACCACGATGGTGGCGAAGCTCCACCAGATCCACCCCGCGTCGGTGACCGCATCGTCGACCCGCAGGACCCCGTAGATGATCCACGGCTGGCGGCCGACCTCGGTGACGATCCAACCGGCGATGAGGGCGGTGACGGCGGCCGGACCGGCCAGCACGGCGGCTCGCCGGAACCAGTCGCTGTGCGCCAGCAGGTCGTGGCCCCGACGCCGGCGGACCCAGTACCAGAGCACCAGCGCAACCAAGGAGAAGCCGATGCCGACCATCAGCTGGAACGACAGGTGGACGAGCGAGGCGGGGACCTCGGCGCCCTCGGGCACCTCGTCGATGCCCACCACGCGGGCGTCCGGGTCCCCGCTGGAGATCAGCGATCCCAGCTTCGGGATCTGGATCCCGTAGCGGACCTCGCCGTCGACGAGCACACCGCCGATGGTGAGGGGCGCACCCTCGATCGTCTCGGGCACCAGCTCGATGGCCGCGAACTTGGACGGCTGAGCATCGGCCAGCCGCTCGCCGGCGAAGTGGCCGACGACCGGCTGGAGGAGCGTGGCCACGGAGGCGAACGCGAAGGGCACGACGAAACCGAGGCGATGGGCGCCGTCGTCGCGACCCCGCAGCCGCCCCAGTGCGTACACGCCGGCCACCGTGAACCCCACGACCATGTAGGCGGCGAACAGCATGTGCACCCACTGGAGCCACACGGCGTCGTTGAGGATGGCGGCGGCGGGGTCGATGTCGGTCACCGTGCCGTCGACCACGTCGAAGCCGGCCGGCGAGTTCATCCACGCGTTGGCCGCGATCACCGAGAAGCTGCCGCCGACGCCGGCGAGGGCGACGGGGACCAGCGTCAGCAGATGGGTGCGGGGCGGGAGCCGGTTCCACCCGTAGAGGTAGATGCCGAGGAAGATCGCCTCCGTGAAGAAGAACAGTCCCTCGAACGCGAACGCCGGGCCGATCACGTCGCCGAAGCGACCCATCATCCCGGGCCACAGGAGCCCCAGCTCGAAGGACAGGATCGTTCCGCTCACCGCGCCGAGGGCGAACAGCACGCCGCTGACCTTGGCCCAGCGCTGGGCGAGGACGAGCCCGGCGGGATCGCCGCGCAGCCCCCGGCGGTGCGCCACGAAGATCATGGCCGGGAAGGCGACCCCGAACGCCGCGATGACAATGTGCCAGCCCAGGCTCACCGCCATCTGGTAGCGGGCGGGCAGCAGTGCGTCGGCGGCGAGGATCGGGAGCACCAGGGGTCAGCCTCGCGCGCCGGGGCCCCTCTTCCTCGCGGCCCGTCGCGGTCGTGCGTCACCGGCGAGAATGGCCTCGTGAACGGGCAACGGGGGGTGCTGTCGCTGGACGCTGCCGCCGATCTCGACGTGTCGCTCGTGGGCGGCAAGGCGGCCAGCCTCGTCCAGCTCACCCGGCTGGGCCTGCGTGTCCCGCCCGCGTTCGTTGTCACCACCGACGTCTGGCGCGTCCACCGCCGGGACGGCCGCCTGCCCGACAGGGTCGTCGACGCGCTCCATCGGGAGGTCGCCCGGATCGAGGAGCGCACCGGTCGGCGGTTCGGCGGCTCCGTGGACCCGCTGCTGGTGTCCGTCCGGTCCGGCGCGGCGGCGTCCATGCCCGGCATGCTCGACACGCTGCTGGATGTCGGGTTCGGACCCGGCACCCGCGACG
>CAZCJT010000501.1:0-2493 GCA_964498565.1 uncultured Acidimicrobiaceae bacterium | reverse complement strand
CCCACCCCGAGGCCGACGTGTTCGGCGGGCCGAACGACACGCCGCCCGGTGGCTCGCGGTTCCAGGCCGTGCAGGGTGCGGTGCTGGCGTCGCTCATGGGGTCGGGCCCCGTGCGCCGCCGGTACGGGGCGCACCCGGCCACCCACGCCGACGAGCGCTTCTTCATCCTGTGCAACCTGGCCGTGCGCCGGGCGGTGATGGTGCCCTTCGCCACCCAGCTGGTCTGCGCCGAGGAGAACGCCGTGCTCGCCGAGCTGGCCGCCAAGGGCGTCGTCATGTACTACGACCCCGAGCTGGTGGCGTACCACGAGCGACGCCCCACCCTGCGCGGGTTCCTGGCCCAGATGCACAAGTACGGGCGCGGTCGCGGTCAGGTCATCACCATGCGACCCCGCGAGCTCCGTCCGTCGTTCGTGGCCCCCAGCGCGCTGCTCGCCTTCCTCGCCGTCCTCCCGCTCCTCATCGTGCTGTCCGGGCCGGCCGCCGTCGTCCCGCTGGTCGCGTACCTCGGCGCCGTCGGGCTCAACGCCACCTGGATCGCCGGCACCCTGCGGTCCGCGTCGGCCGCACCGGTCGCCGTGGCCCTCACCGTGCTGCTCCACCTCTGGTACGGCGCCGGCGTGGTGCGGGGCGTCACCGAGCGCTCGTCGTCGCCGCCCGCTCTCGAGTGGCGGGAGCAGGCGGCCACGCTCGACCTTCCTGCGACGACCTCGTGACCGCACGCGTCGTCGTGGACGGCGTGTGGGAGTCCTTCCGGCGTCGCTCGAAGCTGGGCTGGCGCCGGGGCGAGCCGCACTGGGCCCTGCGCGACGTCAGCCTGTCGGTGGCGGCGGGGGAGTGCCTCGGCGTCATCGGCGGCAATGGCTCGGGCAAGACCACCCTCCTCCAGGTCATCGGTGGCGTGCTGCGCCCCACCCGGGGCACCGTCACGGTCGAGGGACGGCTGTCCTCGCTCGTCGAGCTGTCGGCCGGCTTCCACCGCGACCTCACCGGTCGCGAGAACGCCCTCATCGGCGGCGTGCTGCTCGGGCTCAGCCGGCGGGAGGCACGGGAGCGGCTCGAGGAGGTCATCGAGTTCAGCGGGCTCGACGCCGACAGCATCGATGCTCCGCTGGCGGGCTACTCCGCCGGCATGGGGCTCCGCCTCGGGTTCTCGCTGGTGGTGGCGACCCGCCCCGACGTGCTCCTCGTCGACGAGGTGCTGGCGGTGGGGGACGACGGGTTCCAGCGGCGCTGCCTCGAGCGGATCGACACCATGCGCGCGGACGGGTGTGCCGTGGTCTTCGTCTCCCACGACATGGGAATGATCGAGTCGCACACCGACGCCGTGGCCGTGCTCGAACGAGGGGAGCTCGCCATGATCGGCGCGCCGGCCGAGGGCGTCGCCTACCACCTCGACCGGCGAGCTGCCGCGGAGACCGGATCGGCCGGCGACCGGAGCCTGTTCGGGGCGACGCCCCGCGAGCAGGAGTCCCGCCGGCGGAGGGGGGCCCGTTGAGCACGGGCATCGCCGAGCTGGTCCACCGGCGCGAGCTGTTCGCCACCCTGGTCGAGCGACAGCTGCGCCTACGGGTGAAGCGAACGGTCTTCGGCGTGGTCTGGCCGTTCCTCGCTCCGCTGTTCCTGTTCGTGCTCTACCGCTACGTGTTCGGCTCGGTGTTCGAGGTCCGCCTCGCGCACTACGGCATCTACCTCTTCTGCGGGCTGCTGCCGTGGACGTTCCTGGTGCAGGCCGTGCACGACTCCTTGCAGAGCATCTCCCTCGAACCCGACCTGGTCCGCCGGGCGCCCATGCCGCACCAGCTGCTGCCGCTGGCTCGGGTCGTCTCCATGGCCATCCCGTTCCTCGGCCTGCTGGCGTCGTTCGTCGTGGTGGTGGGCCTCGTGGGCGACACGTTCGAGCCCGCGCTGCTGCCGCTCCTGCTCGTCCCGGTGGCGTCGACGTTGCTCCTCGTCGCGGCCCTGTCGGTGCTGCTGGCGCTCGTCGACGTGTTCAACCGCGACCTCCGCTACGTCTTGCACAACCTGCTGACGGTCTGGTTCTTCCTCGTGCCGATCGTGTACCACCCGCGCATGACGAGCGACCTCGTCCGCACCGCATCGGCGGTCGACCCGATGCGCCACGTGATCGCCGGGTACCGCGACGTGCTCTACGAGGGCGCGGTCACCGATCCGTGGCGCCACGTCCTCACGCTGGTGGGCTGCGGGGCGGCGTTCCTCGCCTCCCTCGTGGTCTTCCGGCGCAGCGCGGCAGACCTGGCGAAGGACGTGTGAGTCAGCTCGGGCGGGCGTGGAAGGCGACGAAGTGGCCGGTGTAGCGACCGGCGACGGTGGACGCGGCCCGGTCGAACCAGGGCAGGGCGCGGCGCTCCCACCTGGCGTTGCGCGCCAGGCGGGTGCCCACCACGTGCGGCGCGTGCAGCAGCGGGGTGGCGGCGAACACCTCGAAGCCGCTCCGGACGAGCGCCGCCGCCCCCTCCTCCAGGCCGAGGG
>CAZCJT010000500.1:0-2496 GCA_964498565.1 uncultured Acidimicrobiaceae bacterium | reverse complement strand
AATCCAACACCTCGGGGGGTACCCCACCGGGGGGGGCATACAAGCGGGGCCCCAAGCCGGGTCACGGTACACACACGCAGACGTAGGGCGACCAGTTCGCCACGTTGCCGTCGCAGAGGACCAGGCAGTCCGCCACAGGGAGGCCCTGCGCCTGGTGCTCGCCTGTGATGAGCTCGGCGACGAGCGCGCCCACCATCACCACGATGACCAGCCAGGCCGGGGCGGCGCCGAGGTCGACGTTGATGCCGGGCATCAGGCCACCGCCTGCACGTCGGCAACGTTTCCGCCATCAAGCTCGGCGAACTCGTGCTGCAGATCATCGAGCTCCTCCGACAGCGCGGCCACGTCGACGTGGCCGCGAGCATCGAGGTGCGCGAGGACCTCGCGCAGCCGCGGCTCCAACTCTCGCCCCCGGCGCTCCAGGGCTATCCGGACCTTCAGGCCTGGTGGCCTGGCGCTGACCCGCCAAGCGACGCGCACCAGGTTGAGGATCTCCTCGAGGCGACGGCGTACCGGGCGCAGCTCCTCCTCCACGGGCACGACAATTCGCTCCTGGCCCTCGGCGGCCGAGGAGGCACCTCGGTCCGCCGAGGGGGTGCGGGTCACTCGCCCATGCACACCTCCAGGAGGGGTGGGCTTCGCACCCACCTGGTCGTCGAGGCCTCCACCGGCCTCCCCCTGGTACCGCTCCAGGTCCTGCGACGACGACTCGCCGACCCCGTCACGGTGGGGCTCCGGCTCGACCACGAGCGTGCCCCGGGGTTGCCGCGCCCCAGGGTTCGCGTCTCCCCCGACCTGGACCCCGGGTGCTTCCTGGTCGGTACCAGGCCCGCACTCGGGCAGCAGGGCGGGCTCATCGACTACGGCATTCGGCTTCGGCAGGCCCAGGCCCAGAACCTCGGCGACCGGCGACAGCGACACGACCAGGTCCTCGGGCCACCCTCCGCCGCCGGGGTAGGTCATCACCGGCCACTCCACGACCAGGCGGACAAGCGTGGTGACCCCCCAGCGACGGAGACCCGCAACGGCCTCCGGGGTGCACCACGCCTCGATCTCCGGGGGCGTCAGCCGGTCCAGCGCCCGCCCCACGGCCAGCCACCCACGCCGGGCCACGCCCGTCACCCGCTGCTCTTGATAGGCCCGGCGCAGGCCTCGGACGTCCACCACGCCCGCATCGAGCAGGGCGCGGAGCGTCGCCGGAGGGATCCCGAGACCACCGATCCCGTCGTGCGCCCGCCCCAGTTCGGCGGCCAGGGCGGGCGGGGTCACGGCAGGTGGTGGCGGCCTGGGGTCCGGGGCGTGGACCGCGAAGACTTCCGGCGGGGTCTGCTCCCCTCGTCCAGAGACGAGGGGTTGGGGGAGTGCAGGGTCTCCGGTGGTCGCTTCCCCTGAACGCTTCGTCGGATCGTCGATCAGGGGTTCGGGGGACGCACGATCAGGGGTGATCGTCTGTCCCCCCTGATCGTCTGTCCCCCCTGATCGTCTGTCCCCCCTGATCGTCTGTCCCCCCTGATCGACGATCCGGGGTGGGAGGCCCAGCAGTCGGACGTGGAAGATCGTCGACCGACCGCGCCGCTCCTCCAGCACGAGGCAGGCGCCCTTGGCCAGGGCTGCGACCATCCGGCGGATGGTGCGCTCGTCCAGCCCCGTGTCCGCAGCCAGGGTGGACGCGGAAGGCCAGCAGGCCCCCGACTCGTCCGCGTAGTCGCAGATCGCGATGAGCACGATCTTCTCCGTCGAGGTCAGCCCCGATCGGAGGATCGCGCGCGTCCGGTCCTGCGGCTTCACCCGCCACCATCCCGGCGAGCTTCGGCACGGGCCGCGGCCGCCCAGCGCATTTCCGCGAAGCGGCTCCCGCCGGGCAGGTAGGCGGTGACTGCGAGCGCGTCGGCGAGGCGATTGAAGAGATCCGCCGCCTCGCCCTTCTTCCCGCCATACAGCAGGACATCCCCGCGGCTTGCCAGCTCCAGCCCGAACGCCTTTGCCCGCGCGAGGTCCTCCTCTGTGGGCCCTCCACGCATTTCAGCGATGCGGAGCGGCACGGCGACCTGAAGCGCGATGAGGAGCAGATCGCTCACGCCGACCTCCGGTGGTGCGCGGTCTGGTGAGCGCGCGAGTGCGATGCCCTCTTCGCGGTCCTCGCGACGAGCTGCTCACCGGCGAGTTGGGCGGCGCAGGCGATGAGGATGGCCTCGGCGGCGCACACGATGCGCTCGACCGCGGCATCCGACTCGTGCGGCATCTCCTTCAAGTTCTCGCGTGCGCCCTCGACGAGCTGGCCCGCCTCGAGCACGCGGTGCCACCCATCCGCGGGATCACCGCGGCGCTGCTCGGCCGGGAACTTCCGGTTGGGCAGGCGCAGCGCCACCGCCCAGTCCTCCTGGTCGACGTCGTGCCAGACCTCCAGGCCGCGCGCCCAGGCCAGCGCCCGCAGCGCACCAGCGCGCTTGCCCAGGCCGAGCCAGGAGTCGGGCGTGAACTTCGCCCCCCGGGTTT
>CAZCJT010000499.1:0-2496 GCA_964498565.1 uncultured Acidimicrobiaceae bacterium | reverse complement strand
TACATCGCGCGGATCACGGACGTCTCGCTCTGGGACATGCTCTTCGCCGAGGCGATGGAAGTGGAGTGCGCCTACAAGCTCTCGTACCCGATCACGCGGAACGCGGAACTGAAGGCGCAGCTCTACAAGGAGAAGGAGATCGCCTGGCAGAAGGCGCGCGGGCGCGACGGCCAGGAGGGGAAGCCGCTCCGGAGTCTCCTCTCGACGAGCCTGACGGACGTGCGCTCGGGCTGAGATGCCGCGCGTTCATCCGCTCCTCAACAACTTCACGGCCGGCGAGTGGTCCGGCAAGCTCGAATCGAGGGTGGACCTCGCCAAGTACCCGAACGCCTGCAAGGAGCTGCTGAACTTCCGCCCGATGCCCCAGGGGGGCGCGACGCGGCGCGCGGGCACGCACTACGCGGGCGACGTCAAGACCTCGTCGCGCAAGACCGTGCTCGTCCCGTTCCAGTTCTCGGCGTCCGTGGCGTATCTCCTGGAAGTCGGACACCTCTACATCCGCTTCTGGAAGACCATGGCGCAGATCAGCTCGGGCGGCTCGCCGGTGGAGGTCACGACGCCCTACACCGAGGCCGACCTGTTCGAGCTGCAAGCCTACCAGTCCGCCGACGTGCTCTATTTCGTGCATCCCTCCTACGCGGTGCGGAAGCTGGAACGGTACTCGGACAGCGTGTGGAAGCTCCGCACCGTGACCTTCGTCCCGCCGCCGTCCGTCGAGGTCGGGATGCGGACGGACGTGCAGCCCACGAACCAGCGCGGCATCGCCGCCACGCTCGCGGCCGGGGCGACGACCGGCACGGGCGTCACCTTCACCGCCGTCACCGTGGCGAACCACAAGAACCCGTTCCTGGCCTCCGACGTGGGCCGGGAGATCATCATCACGGGCGGCGCCAACGCGGGCGGCCGGGCGACGATCGTCACGTTCACCGACACGACGCACGTGGTCGCCGACATCACCGTGGACTTCGCCGACACGACGGCGACGGCGGTCGGGAACTGGAAGCTCACGGAGTCGCCGAAGACGATCCTGACGCCGACCGCCGCGACGGTGCTGCCGGGCTCCGCCACCACGCTGACGCTCACGGCCGCCGGCTGGCGCGACCCCGACGACTGCCACAAGTACGTCCAGGTGAATGGGGGCGTCGTCGAGTTGACCGCCTTCACGAGCACGACGGTGGCGACCGGCACGATCCGCGGGGAACTCACGAACGCCACCGCCGCGCCCTCGGGCGCCTGGGCGCTGGAGGAGGCGGCCTGGTCCACGTGCAACGGCTTCGTCGGGGCGGTCGGGTTCCTTGACGACCGCTTCTACTACGGCGGGACGAGCCTCCAGCCGGACACGTTCTGGGGGACCAAAGTCGGCGCCTACGAGAACCTCGCGCTGGGCACCAACGACGACGACGCGGTGGAGTTCACGATCAGCAGCGGCCAGGTGGACCGCATTCGGTGGATTGCGGGCGCGCGCGGGCTGATGATCGGCACGGCGGGCCGGGAGGTCATCGCGGCCGGCGGCAACGACAGCCCGATCACGCCCTCCAACATCCAGGTCAAGAGCGACACCGGCCACGGCTCGGCCGCGATGGCGCCCATCAAGGTCGGCAGTCCCATCCTCTTCGTCACGCGCTCGGCCCGGAAGCTCCGCGAGCTGGTCTGGAACTTCGAGGAGGACCGTTACAAGGCGCCGGATCTGCTGCTCCTGGCCGATCACCTGACCTGTGCGGCCACGGTCGTGCAGGTGAGCTACCACAAGGAGCCCGACGCGACGCTCTACGCCGTGCGGAGCGACGGGGTGCTGCTCGGCTGCACGTACCTGCGCGAGCAGGACGTGGTGGGGTGGTATCGCCTCGCCATGAGTTGCGGCCTCTTCGAGAGCGTGGCGACCATCCCGCACCCGGACGGCACGCGGGACCAGACCTGGGTCGTCGTGAACCGCACGATCAGCGGCAGCACGAAGCGGTCGCTCGAATACTTCGACGACTGCGGGCTGTCCTATCCCCTGCTCAACACGGACGGGGCGCTGACCTGCAACTCGGCCACGGCCGTCTCGACGCTCGCGGGGCTCGACCACCTCGAAGGGCTCTCCGTGCAGATCGTGGCCGACGGGGCGGTGCTGCCCGCGGCGACGGTGGCGAGCGGCAGCGTGACGATCTCACCGTCGGCGAAGAAGGTGGAAGTCGGGCTCGCCTACACCTCGCGGCTCGTCACGATGCGGCCGGAAGTCCCGACCGCCGCCGGCACCTCGCAGCCGATGAAGCGGCGCTGGGTCGAGGTCGTGGTGCGCCTCTTGGAGAGCTTGGGGCTCACGGTGAACGGCGACACGATCCCGTTCCGCACGTCGGCCGATCTCCTGGGGCATCCGCCGAACCTCTTCACGGGGGACCGCCGGGTGCCGAATCTCGGGTGGGACGAGGGGCGGATCACGATCGAGCAGACGCAGCCCCTGCCCTGCACGGTGCTGATGCTCACCGGGACGCTGGAACTCGGGGGCGGGTGATG
>CAZCJT010000498.1:0-2510 GCA_964498565.1 uncultured Acidimicrobiaceae bacterium | reverse complement strand
GATGCGGTCGGACGGGAGCCGGTCGGCGGCCGAGGCGAGGTCGCGGGGGACGAGCAGGCGACCGCCGGCGACCGCGACCTCGGACTGGCCGAGCTCGCCGTCGAGCACGTTCATCGGCGGGCTGCCGATGAACGTGGCCACGAACCGGTTGGCCGGCTTGGCGTAGACGTCGTGGGGCGCGCCGACCTGCTGCAGCCGCCCGTCGGCGAGGATCGCGACCTTGGTGGCCATGGTCATGGCCTCGACCTGGTCGTGGGTGACGTACACGAACGTGGTGGCGACCCGCTGGTGCAGCTCGACCAGCTCGGCCCGGGTCTGGGTGCGCAGCTTGGCGTCGAGGTTGGACAGCGGCTCGTCCATGAGGAACGCGGCCGGGCGGCGCACGATGGCCCGGGCCAGCGCCACCCGCTGGCGCTGCCCGCCGGACAGCGCTCGGGGCTTGCGGTCCATCAGCTCGCTCAGGCCGAGGAGGGCGGCGGCCTCGTCCGACGCCCGTCGGCGTTCGTCCTTGGGGACGTCGCGGGGGACCAGCGGGAACTCGATGTTCTGCCGCACGGACTTGTGCGGATAGAGCGCGTAGCTCTGGAAGACCATGGCGACGTCACGGTCCTTCGGCTCGGCGTGGGTGACGTCCCGGTCGCCGATGAGCACCCGCCCGTCGGTCGGCTCCTCGAGACCGGCGATGCAGCGCAGCGCCGTGGACTTCCCGCACCCCGAAGGGCCGAGCAGCACGAGGAAGTCCTCGTCGGTCGCGTGCAGGTCGAGCGCTTCGAGCGCGACCACGTCGCCGAACCGCTTGGAAACACCCTCGAGCCGGACCTCTGCCACCGGCAACAGTCTGGCCTTCCGGAACGGCCGCGCCGATGACCGGGGATGACCGTCCGATGACGTCGACGTGGTCTGGGGCTGAACAGTGGCGTCCCGGCGTCAGTGACTGGTGTCGGCCCGGTGATCCTCGGCGCAGGCCTTGACTCGAACGTCCGTTCGGATATATGGTCAGGTCACGCCTCGGAGCACGGCGCATGGGCTCCCGACAACGTCACTCCCCCACCGATCCACCGATCGGAGGTGCACGCGTGTTCGGGACCACCATCCAAGCGCTACGAGAGGTCGTCGACCGGTTGCAGGCCGAGGTGCGCGCCGTGGAGACAACCGAGGTGGACTGGTCGGTCGTGGCCGACGAGGTCGTGGCACTGGAGCGTGAGCGGGAGCGGGTCGACCACCTCATCGGCTGCCTGGTGTCCGACCTCCAGGCCCGCGGCGCGCACGTGCGCGACGGGGCGCGCAACATGGCCACCTGGCTCACGCAGCGCACCGGACAGCGCCGCGACATCACCGGGGCCCGGTGCGCGCTGGCCGAGAAGCTCCGCGCGATGCCGGCCACCGACGCAGCCGTGGGCGCCGGCCGGATCACCGGTTCGCACGCCAAGGTGCTCGGCCGCTGCCTGAACGCCCGCACCGCCGAGGTGTTCGCCGAGCACGAGGAGGAGCTGGTCGCGATCGCCGAGACCATGTCGGCTGATGCGCTGGCGGGGTTCGTGGAGGCGTGGCTGCGCCTGTACGACCCCGACGGACCAGAGCCGGGCGAAGGGCCGGACGACACCTTCCACCTGTCCCAGACGCTCGACGGCCGGTTGAAGGGCACCCTCGACCTGGGTGGAGACGCCGCCATCCGGGCCAAGGCCATCCTCGACGAGGCCACCAACCAGATCCGCAACGAGGACAAGGCCGGCCGGGACGCCGACCCCACCGACCCCCGGGCCGGCGAGACCATGTCCCGACGCCGGGCCCGCGCCTTCCTGCGCCTCCTGGAGCGGGCTGCGTCGTCGCCGAAGAACCCGGCCCGCCGTGAACCGCTGTTCACCGTGCACACCACCCTGCCCACCCTGTCCGGCACGGCCGGCCCCGAGGAGTGGATGGCGGTCACCGAGCTGCAGTGGCGCTCGGCCATCCCGGCATCGCTGCTCGACCGCTGGACCTGCGACGCCTCCATCGCCCGGATGGTCCTGGACGCGGATGGAGTCCCCCTCGATCACGGCCGGGCCGTGCGCACCGCCACCGCCGCGCAGCGACGGGCCCTGGTCGCCCGGGACGGTCCGTGCTGCGCCGTTCCCGGCTGCGACGTGCCCGCCGGCTGGACGCAGGCCCACCACGTGGTGCACTGGACCCCCCACGGGCTCACCGACCTCGACAACATGCACCTCGGGTGCGAGTTCCACCACGCCCGCCTCCACGCCGGCGACCTCGTCGTCCGCATGATCGACGGGCGCCCTCGCTTCTCCCTTCCTGACGGCCGCGAGCTCGGCGACCCCCGCGCCGGACCCGACCGCGACGGCCCAGAACCCCTGCCGGCGGCGCGGGCGTCGAGGGACGGGCCGTGACGGGCCAACGTGACGCACCGTCGGCCGGCACCTGGGAGGATGCGTCGATGGCCTTCGACGTGCACCTGGTGGACGGGACCTACGAGCTGTTCCGGTACCACTACGCGCCCAACAACAAGGACCCCGAGC
>CAZCJT010000497.1:0-2511 GCA_964498565.1 uncultured Acidimicrobiaceae bacterium | reverse complement strand
GGGGGCGGGCAGTCCGGCCGGATGCGCCCTCGACCCGCGGCCGAGGGGTGGGGTCGCCGAGCTAGACCAGGGTGCGGCGGCCCCTGCGGGAGCGGGAGCGCCCGCCCCGGCCACGGACGGCTCGCACGACGAGCAGCAGCACGACGGAGCCGATGATCGAGCCGAAGATGCCGCCCATCTGGACGGCGCCGTCCTCGATGTCGGCGCCGAGGAGGGCGTAGCCCAGGAAGCCGCCGACGAAGGAGCCGGCGACGCCGAGCGCCCACGTCCCCATGATGCCGAGCGGGTCGCGGCCGGGGACCAGCAGTCGTGCGATGGCGCCGAAGACGATGCCGAAGAAGAACAGCACGAGCAGGAACCAGAGCATGGCCGTCCCTTCCCGTCACGGTGCGTGACCAGACCGGAGGAGCCGTCGGCGAGGCCGTCAGGTGGCGAAGCGGGCGACGATCTCGAGCACGTCGTCGCCGTAGCTGTCGAGCTTCGACGGCCCCACGCCCTTGATGCGGCTCAACGCCCGCAGATCGGCCGGCCGGGCGGTGGCGATGTCCTTCAGGGGGGCGTCGCCGAAGATGATGAACGCCGGTCCGCCCTGGCGCCTGGCGACCTCGCTGCGCCAGCGGCGCAGCTCCTCGAACAGGACGAGATCCTCGCCCTCGAGGTCGGGCTCGGCCGCCCTCGCCTGGCCCGTCTTCGCCGCGATGGCGCCGCCGCTCCGGGCACTCGTGGTCGTGGCCGTCCGCGCCCCGGCCCGGCGGGGGGCCTGCTTGGGTGCGCTGCCGTCGAGCTCGCCCAGGAACGGGCTCGGGCGGTCGTCGTCGGCGAGCACCGTCACCGCCTCGATGCCTCGGGTGATGGCGACGTGGAAGACGCGCCGCTCCTCCTCGACGTCGTCGGTCAGGCGGTGGGGGAAGATGCCGGCGTCGGCACCGAAGACGACCACGTGGGGCCACTCGCGGCCCTTGACGCGATGCACCGTGGAGAGGGTGACGCCCCGGGCCGCAACGGCCGTGGGGTCGCCGTCGGACGCCCGGGGGCCGTCGAGGGCGGTGCGCAGCCACGCCTCGAACCGATCGGGGTCGGGCTGCAGGTCGGCGACCTGGAGGAGGGCGTCGAGGTCGTCGAGGTGGGACGACCCCTCGGCGCCCGGCCGGCCGTCGAGCAGCTCCATGGCACCGCCGAGCCCGATGTCGTCGCGGATGGCCTGGAGGATCTCGCGGGTGGTGGCGCCCTTCGCCAGGTCGCCGAGCCGGTCGATGTCGGCGGCCAGGTCGAGCAGCTTGTCGGCCACCCGGGCGTCGTCGATGCGCTCGGCCGCCTTGGCGACCTCGTGGCCGGACCGGCACCGGCCCAACCACTTGTCGACCCAGTTCGGGAAGCCCCGGCTGGGCCGGCGGCGGATCTCGGTGAGGTCGGCCGAGGAGATGGCGCCCGGGTCGGTGGCGATGCGCAGCCAGGCCAGCGCCGCCCGCAGCCCGACTCGCTGGAGGACGTCGCGGCGCAGCACCGAGGCGATGGGGACGCCGGCGCCGTGCAGGGCCACGTGGGGGGCCAGCAGGAGTGAGTTCGTGCGGGTCAGCACCGCGACCTGGCCGGCGTCGCCGGCGGCCTCGATGGCCTGTTGCACGACCTCGACGACCCGCTGGGCGCCTTCCTGTGGGGGGTGGGTGATCACCCGCAGCGCGCCGGCATCGTCGTCGGACCGGGCGGCGGTGATGGTCTTGGCGATGCGCTCGTCGTTGTAGCGCAGCAGGTTGCGGGCGGCGTCGACGACGGCCGGCGGGCAGCGGTAGTTGACCTCGAGCGCGTGCTCGTGGGCGCCGGGGAAGAGCTCGGCGAAGCGGATGAGGAACTGCGGTGTGGCGCCGGCGTGCTGGTAGATGACCTGGTCGTCGTCGCCCACGCCGAACACGTCGTATTGCGGGGCGGCGAGCAGACGCAGGAGCAGCACGTGGGCCGGGGTGAGGTCCTGGAACTCGTCGACGAGGAGGTGGCGGTGGCGGGCTTGCTCCCGCCGCCGGAACGCTCCGTCGGAGAGAAGCAACTCGATGGCGTGCACGATCTGCTCGTCGAAGTCGAGGACGCCGTCGCGCCGCAGGCCCGACCGGTAGGGCTCGACCGCGTCGGCCAGGCCGGGGGCGTCGGCCTCGAGCTCCACCTCGTCGGGGTCTCGGAGCCCGAGGCGGATCACGGAGAGGCCCTCGAGGTAGGGCGCCATGGGGTCGGTGTTGAGCCGGTGCGCCAGCTTGGGGAGGTGGGGCTCGAGCCGGCGGCGCACCTCGCGCTCGTCGAGCAGGTTCGGGCGCCGCCCGACGTGGCGGCCGATGAGCTCGTAGCCGAGCGCGTTGAGGGTCTGGATCCGGGCCCCGAGCCCCGCGGTGCGCGACGCCATCTCCTCCTGGGCCTTGCGGTTGTAGGCCACGGCGAGGAGCAGGTCGCGCTCGTGGCCCCGGTCGGCGAGGAGGTGGCGGAGCCGCTCGGTGAGCACCCGCGTCTTGCCCGACCCTGCCGGGG
>CAZCJT010000496.1:0-2513 GCA_964498565.1 uncultured Acidimicrobiaceae bacterium | reverse complement strand
GCCGGTGCGGGCGGCGATGGTCTCGAGGGCGCCGAGCTCGATGTCGCCGGGAACGTACTCGGCGCTGTAGCTGCGGGTGGCCAGCGTGGTGCCCGCGACCGACACCGACTCGCCGGCACCGACCGTGGCGCCGACGGCGTAGCTGCCGGCAGCGGACACCTCGACCTCGCCGGTGAAGCGGTCGCCGGCGCTGCGGGTGAGTCGCACCTCGTCCACCTCCCCGTCGGGGCGCACGACCCGTGCCGTGCCGGTGGCGCCGCCGGGGAAGTCCTCGGCGCCTTCGACCTCGATGCGGAGCACGTCACCGGTGACCCGGGCCCGGATCAGGCCGGCCTGCTCGCCGGTCGGGTAGGTGTCCTTCACGACGCCGGCCCAGTGGTCGACGAAGCCGGACCAGCTGGACCAGAGTTGACCCCAGCGGTCGAGGTCGCTCGTCCAGGACGTCACCCGTCCGAGCCCGACCTGCCAGGAGGCGAGCAGGGGGTCGCCGTCCTCGCCCACCCGGAGGTGGGTGGTGGCCAGGGGCCGGGCGGTGGTGGCGACGTAGCCCAGGACGGGTGGTGCTTCGGTGAGGCCGGTAACCGGGTCGGCGTTCGAGGTCACCTGGGGGACGAAGCGACCCTCCTGGAGGAAGTCGCGGGAGGCCAGGATCGCCTCGTCGGCGATGATGTCGGGGACCTCCTGCAGGTCGCGTCCGGGGTAGAAGCGGCCGCCACCGGCCTCGGCGATCGCGCCGAGCTCGGTGGATGCGCCCTCGCCGGTGGCGACGACGGAGACGGTGATGCCCTCCTCGAGCAGCTCGGCGGCGTCGTCCTCGAGGCCGGCCAGCTCGCCGGGGTCGGTGAAGCCGTCGGTGAAGAGGATGATGTGCTTGAGCGCAGCGTTGGAGTCCCGGAGGGCCTCGGCGGACGTGCTGAGCGATCGGCTGAGGTCGGTGGTGTCGCCGCTCGGGACGAGCTTGCGGAGCCCGGAGTCGACGACGTCCTGGGCGGGGAGCTGCTGGAGGTCGATGAGCCAGCGCTCCCGGGTGTCGACGGCGAGGACGCCGACCTCGTCCAGCTCGGACAGGGACTGGATGGCGCGAGCGGCGCCTGCTCGGCTGATGTCGGTCTTGTTGACGCCGCCCTCCATGGAGTTGCCGTCGACCACGCCGTTGTTGCCCTCGGCGCAGTGGCACGCGCCCATGGAGCCGCTGGTGTCGATGGCGAGGACCTCGGCGACGGTCTGGCGGCGCTTCGGGTCGAGGATCTCGGACTCGACGGGCAGCAGTGCTTCGAGGTCCGTGCCGCGGTAGCCGCCGAGCCCGTAGCTCTGGGTTCCGCCGATGGTCACCAGCCCTCGACCGAGGTCTCGGGTGGCGCCGGTGAGGGCGGCGAGGTGCTCGGGCGCCAGGGTTCGGGCATCGACGTCGACGAGCACGGTGGAGGAGATGCCGGCCAGCTCGTCCACCGGAGGGATGTCGGTGACCGGTGTCGTCTGGACGTCGATGCCGGCGGCGCGCAGGGCGGCGGTGAGCGTGGCGCCGTTGCCGTCGCGACCTTCGACGACGAGGACGGTGGCGGGGCCCTCGATCTGGGCGGCGCCGAAGGCGACGTCGTTCTGGGCGATGGTGTCTCCGCCGCTGCTGGCGCGCAGCTGGTAGCGGGCGACGCCGCTGCCCTGCGCGGTGTCGGTGAAGGTCACGTCGTTGGACCCGGCGGCGAGCTCCACGGTGCGGCTGTCGATGCGGGCGCCCTCCCGCAGGAGGTCGATGCGGGCCGTGGTGGCCTCGGTCGAGTCGATGGTGCCGGTGATGGTGATCTGCTCGCCGTCCCGGACCCGGCCCGGGAGCTGGAGGGCGGCGATGGCGACGTCTCGACCACCGGACCTGCCCACGGCGTGGAAGTCCACGGCGATGCCGGCGTCGGCGAGGCGCTCCGCCTCGGCAGCCGTGTCGCCCTGCGTGCTGCGACCGTCCGACACGACGACGATGCGGCGCCGGGCATCAGTCGGGAGGACCGCAGCGCCGAGGCGCAGCGCGCCGGCCAGGTCGGTGCGGCTGGAGTCGACGCGCACCGCCGGGCGGGAGAGCGGAACCTCCGAGCGAACGGTGGTCTCGAGCTGGGCGTCGCCGCCGAAGACGACAAGTCCAGCGAGGTCACCGTCGGGCTGCTCGCGCAGCGCGTCGTGGACCCACTGGAGCGCGTCCTCCTGACCACCTCGGCCGAGGCTGTCCGACGCGTCGAGCACGAAGACCGTGGCGACCCGCTCGGCGCTTCGATGCACGCCAAGGTCGGCCAGGGCCAGCAGCGCGAGCACGACGATCGCGGCCCGGGCGGCGAGGGCAAGGTGCCACTGCCGACGTGGGACGCCGAGGCGACGGCGGCTGAGCCACGTCTCGACGGCGACGACGAGCAGCAGGGGCAGCACGACCCAGGGCAGAAGGGAGCGGGCCGACTCGCCGCCGACGATCGACTCGCCACGCGGTCGCTCCGCCTCGGCGATGGCCAGCGAGGGCGCAACGGCCAGTGCGG
>CAZCJT010000495.1:0-2518 GCA_964498565.1 uncultured Acidimicrobiaceae bacterium | reverse complement strand
CCCTCGCCGGCGCCGATGGCCGGTCGTGCTCGCCGTCCTGCTCGCCGTGGCCATCACCGCCGGCGGGCTCGTGCTCGCCCAGCAGCTGCGCACGCCCACGGCCGAGGTCCCCACCCTGGCCGGCCGCCAGCTCGACGACGCCCAGCTCCTCGCCGAGCAGAACGACTGGGTCATCGACCAGAAGAAGACCCGGCGCGACGGCACCGAGGTCGGCGAGATCATCTCCACCGACCCGCCCCCCGGCGATCGGCTGGCCGAGGGAGGCACCCTCGTGGTCCTGGTCTCCGAGGGCAACACCCTCACCGACCGCCCCGACGAGCTGGTCGGACGGCCCCTCGAGGAGGTGGTCCTGGAGCTCGAGCAGGCCGGTCTCGCCCACCGGGTGACCGAGGAGGTGCACCACGAGGAGATCCCCGCCGGCCACGTCATCGGCACCCAGGGCGAGATCGACGCCGAGCTGCCCAAGGGCACCGTGGTCCCCCTCGTCGTGTCGCTCGGCCCGGCGCCGCGCACGGTGCCGGAGCTGCCGGCCGACGCCGGGTTCGAGAAGGCCAAGGCCGCCCTCGACGCCGTCCAGCTCGTGGCAGAGCGGCGAGACGTCTTCAGCGAGGACGTCCCCGCGGGCAAGGTCGTCGCCCTCGATCCCCGCCCCGGCCAGCAGGCCGAGCGGGGCGCCGTCGTCGTGGTCCAGGTGAGCAAGGGGCCCGACCGGGTGGCGGTGCCCGATCTCACGGGCATGACCCTCGACGCCGCCGAGGCCGCGCTGCGGGCGGCCGATCTGCAGCTGGGCCAGGACTGCTGCGCCAGCAAGGGCACCGTCGTGGGCTCCGACCCCGGCACCGGGGCCATGGTTCGGCGCGGCACCGCCGTGAACATCTTCCTGGCCCGCTGACCACTCCCGGGCCAGCCGGACCACCCGATCGGGCCATTGCCGTGACCAGGCGGGGCCCGGCATCCTGACGCGAGGCGCGTGCATGCGCGCGGAGCGGAACGAGGAGCGGGACGTGGACGGGCACCGGCGGCCATGAGCACGCTCGACGTGGAGCGCGTCGTCGCCGGCCGCTACCGGACCACGTCGCTCCTGCACCAGGGGCAGGGCGTGGACACGTTCCTGGCCACCGACCTCGACGCACCGGGCGAGGAGCCGCGCGCCGTGGTGGTCAAGATCGCGGCCGACGACTCGGTCACCGGCGCGACCCGGCGTCGCCTCGAGCACGAGAGCGCGGTCCTCGGACGCCTCGACCACCCCAACCTGGTCCGCCTCCTCGACCGGGGCCGTGACGGCGGCCGGCTCTACCTCGTCACCCCGTGGGTCCCGGGTCGGAGCCTCGCCGCCCGGCTCGGCGACGGGCCCCTGCCCGTTCGCGACGCCGTCACCGTGGCGTGTGACGTGGTGGCGGCCCTGTGCCACGCCCACGACCTGGGCATCCTGCACCGCGACGTCAAGCCGGCGAACATCGTCGTCGACGGCGATCCGGTCAGCCGCGCCGTGCTGATCGACTTCGGGCTGTCCCGCAGCGACCTCCTCGACCCCGACATGCGCGACGTCCCCGTGGGCAGCGTGCGGTACCTCGCCCCGGAGCAGACCGGCCTCATCACGGCGACCCCGGACGAGCGCTCCGACCTCCACGCCGTGGGGCTGGTGCTGCTCGAGTGCCTGCTCGGCCGCCCCGTGCACGACGGGCACCAGGTGGGCGAGGTCCTCAAGCAGCAGATGACCGCCACGCCGCCGCGCCTCGACCCCTCGGTGCCCCGCTTGCTCGGCCAGATCGCCGAGCGCCTGATCCGGCGCGATCCCGCCGAGCGGTACCAGACGGCCGCGGCCGTGGCCCACGACCTGGACGAGCTGGCCGATGCCCTCGACCGAGGGATCCCCGACCCGAGCTTCGTGCTGGGCAGCCGGGACCGGCGAGAGACGCTCGCCGAGCCGGGCTTCGTCGGGCGTGAGGCGGAGGTTGCCCGCCTCGAGCACCACGTCGGCCAGGCCAGCCTCGGCCAGGGCGGCATCGCCTTCCTCGCTGCCGAGTCCGGTGGCGGCAAGTCCCGGCTGCTCGGCGAGCTCGTGCGGCGCGTCCCCGAGGGGGCCCTCCGGCTCCACGGACAGGGCCTCGACCAGGCGGCGCAACGTCCCTTCCAGGTGCTCAGCGGCGTGGTCCGCGACCTGGTCCGGGCCGCCTCCGAGGACCCGGCGCTGGCCGAGGGGATCCGGTTGCGGCTGGGCGACCGGGGAGCTGCCGCCGCCGTCGCGTTCCCCGAGCTGGCCCCGGTGCTCGGGATCGCCGCCGCGGCCCCGCTCGGTCCCGATGACTTCGGCGAGGTGCGCACGGTGCACGCCCTCTCGGGTCTGCTCGATGCGCTCGGGACCGCCGACCGGCCCGCGCTGGTGGTCCTGGACGACTGCCAGTGGGCCGACGACCTCAGCGCCCGCCTGCTCGCTCACTGGAGCACGGCGGGCGCGGACCCGAACCACGTGCTCGTCGTGGCGGCGTACCCCAGCGGCGAGCTGCCCGTGGGGTCC
>CAZCJT010000494.1:0-2536 GCA_964498565.1 uncultured Acidimicrobiaceae bacterium | reverse complement strand
CTGCGCTGCGACCCACGACGGAGGAGCGAGCGGCCGACGCCACCCAACCGCCGGTGACGTCCAGCGCGTCGGCGGTCGAGCTCGACCGGATCGCCGAGTGCCGGCCGTTCACCATGGCCGGTGACGAGCGCCTCCTCGCCACCATCGACGCCGTCCGCCACGTCGTGGGACGGGGCGTCCCGGGGGCGCTCGTCGAGTGCGGCGTGTGGCGGGGCGGGTCGGTGCTGGCGATGGTCCGCACGTTGCAGGAGCTCGGCGTCGACGACCGCGACGTCTGGTGCTTCGACACCTTCACCGGGATGACGGCTCCGGGCGACGCCGACGTGTCCCGGTACTCGCCGCCGGCGACCGAGACGTGGGCCGACGCCTCGGCCCGGGGCGAGCGGCCGTGGGGCGGCTACTTCGACGCCGGCGTCTTCGGCCGTGACCAGGTCGCCGAGCTCCTCGCCGGCACCGGCTACCCGGTCGAGCGCATCCACCTCGTGGCCGGGCCGGTGGAGGACACCATCCCGGCCGACGCCCCCGGCGACATCGCCCTCCTGCGCCTGGACACGGACTGGTACGAGTCGACCCGGCACGAGCTGGAGCACCTCTACCCCCGCCTGAACACCGGCGGCGTGCTGATCGTCGACGACTACGGCCACTGGGAGGGGGCGGCCCGGGCCACGGACGAGTACTTCGCCTCCGGCGAGGTCCCCCGACCGCTGCTCGCCCGCACCGACTACACGGGCCGCATGGGGGTCAAGGGCTGACGGCCCGGACCGCCAGGACCAGGCCGTTCTCCCGACGACCCTCCTCCGACGCCCGGCCGTCCACCAGCGCGATGAGCCGCTGGAAGAGCCACACGTAGGGCCGCCGGAGTCGCCTCGGCACGCGGGACCCGAGCCCGTCCTGGAGCAGCTGGAGCGCCGCGGCGGGAAGGCACAGCACGCCCCGGACCTCCACCACGTCGAAGCCGGCGGCCGCCACCGTCCGCTCCAGCCCGTCGCAGGTCCACCGCCAGAAGTCGGTCGGGTCGCGGTGGAGGTACATGAGCCCGTGCGTGCTGAGCACCAGCGTCCCGCCCGGCCGCAGGAGGCGGCGGCACTCGGCCAGGTAGCGAGCCGGATCCTCGACGTGCTCCAGCACCTGCGTGGACAGGACGAGGTCGGCACACCCGTCGGCCATCGGCACCGTGCCGTCCTCGGCCAGGTGGACGTCGGCGACCGGGTTCCCCGGCAGGTCCACGCCGACGTGGCGGACCGAGGGGGCGAAGAGGTCGCGGTACGGCGCATCCGCGCAGCCGAGGTCGACGACGGTGGCGCCCGAGGGCAGCCCGGCCGACGACACCAGCTCGGCGAGCAGCGACCGCAGGCGGCGGCCGACCACGGCGAAGGGCGACGACCAGCCGGTGTCGTGGACGTCAGCTCGACGTTCCGACAGGTACTCCTCGCTCATGGGCCCGGCCTCGGTCCGCTCAGCTCCACCGAGGCGTGGGAGGACCGGTCCTCGCCGTCGACCTCGATCTGCGCGGCCAGCTCGGCGATGCCGTACGCCCCGGCCCGCGGCCGCCGGTACGCCAGCACCGTCGCGCGGCCGAGCACCTCGGACCCCGACCGGTCGAGCACGGTCGTCACCATGCGGTAGGTCCCGCCGGCCATGGCCGCGGCCAGGTCGACCTCGAGGGGGACCCGCTCCCCGGCGGCGAAGGGGCGATCCGTCAGGAGCAGCTCCCGCACGTAGGCCACGGCACCGGTCTCGGCCAGCACGGTGAAGCGCACCCGCACACCGTCCAGGGGCCGGCGGACGTGCAGCTCGTGGCGGAGCCGGTAGCGGCGCTCGTGGACCAGCTCGTGCACCGCTCGACCCGACTCGTCCACCACGACCCCGGCATCGATCCCCACGGAGGCGTCGGTGGCGGCATCACGGCTCCGCTCCCCGAGCAGTGCCAGGTAGGCCGCCACCGCTTCGTCCGACGGGCCGTCGAACGCGAGGGCGCCCTGCTCCAGCACGACCGTCCGGGGGGCGAGGAGGCGCACGGCGTGGACCGAGTGGGACACGAGCACGATGGCCGTCCCCCGGCTCTGCAGCTGCTTCATCCGCTCCAGGCACTTGAGCTGGAACGCCATGTCACCGACGGCCATGACCTCGTCGACGAGCAGCACGTCGGGGTCGACGTGCATGGCGACGGCGAACGCCAGGCGCATCTGCATGCCCGACGACCACAGCTTCACCGGGGTGGCCAGCACGTCGTCGGCCAGCTCGCTGAAGGCGACGATCTCCTCCCGGCGGGCCGCCACCGTCGCCCGGTCGAGGCCGAGCAACGACCCGTTGACCGCGACGTTCTCGTGCCCCGACAGCTCGTTGTGGAACCCGACGCCGATGCTGATGAGCGGGACGATCCGGCCGACCACTCGCACCGTCCCGGCCGACGGCGCGGTGACGCCGCCCAGCACCCGCAGCAACGTCGTCTTGCCGGCACCGTTGTGGCCGAGGACCCCGACGGTCTCGCCGGCGGCGACCCGCAGGTCGATGTCGCGCAGGGCGTGGTGGTCGG
>CAZCJT010000493.1:0-2557 GCA_964498565.1 uncultured Acidimicrobiaceae bacterium | reverse complement strand
CGCCCGGGCCTGCGTGGCCTCGCCGAGGTCCTCGCTCAGCGCCCGCAGCCGGGCGTTGGTGCGGGCCAGCTGCACGCCGAGCGCCACGGCCACGACGAGGAGCAGGAGGGCGACCGCGAGCACGGGCAGAATGTAGTGAGCAGGCGGCGGTCAGCCGGGCTGGCTGAACTGCATCGAGCGCAGGGCCAGGCCCATGAGGAACAGACCGCCGCCGCCGTAGAGGAGGTACCGGTGGGCGGCGAGCTGGGCCCGGTAGCTGTAGATGATCCCGACCGTGGCCACGGCCACGAAGCCGTAGAACAGGTGGAACTGGTCCGGCTCACCCTCGACCGAGCCGAGGGCGGCCACCCCTAGCGCCACCTGGACGATGATCGAGACCTGGACCACGGCGGTGGCGATCCACAGCACCCGCACCCGGGCCGGCGCCCACCAGTGGGCGGCCAGCGCCCAGGCGCCGGCGAGGGCGTTGCCCACCACCACGAACCAGGCGAAGGACGCGTGGAGGTCGCGCACCACCGGGTCAGCCGGCGGAGCCGCCCGCGACCTCGTAGCTCCACAGCTCGGCCGACACCGACACCGGCGCGCCCGACTCGGTCGGCTTGTCGGCGCCGCGGTGGCCGTGGGCGAAGCCGGGCGAGGACACCCAGGCGTCGAACGACGCCTGGTCGGCCCAGCGGGTGACGACGAGCCAGGTGTTGCGGTCGTCGGTGGGCTTGAGCAGCTCGAAGCCCTCGAAGCCCTCCTGGCCGTCGACGGCACCGGCCCGGGCGGCGAAGCGGCGGGCGAGCTCGTCGCCGGAGCCCTCCGGGACGGTGATGGCGTTGATCTTGATGACGGTCACCGGCCCATCCTGGCTGCTGGCCCGGAGGTCGGGCCAGACGCCAGGTGGCCGGGGATCGTCAGGCGATGGCGCCGGCGTCTCGCAGCTGCGCGATCCGGTCGGCGTCGAAGCCGAACTGGGCCAGGACCTCGTCGGTGTGCTGACCGGCGTGGGCCGGCGGGCGCTGGATGGTCGCCTCGGTGCGGCTGAAGCGCGGCGCCGGGGCCGGCTGGAGCACGCCGTGCTCCTCGACGAAGGTCTTGCGCTCGACGTTGTGCGGGTGCTGCGGGGCTTCGCCGAGGCTCAGCACCGGGGCGAAGCACACGTCGGTGTGCTCCATGATCTCGCACCACTCGTCGCGCGTCTTGCTCTTGAAGATGTCGCCGATGCGCTCCTTCAGCGCCGGCCACTGAGACCGATCCATCTGGTGGGGCAGGTCGCCGTCGGCGCCGAGACCGGAGAGCTCGAGCAGCTGGGCGTAGAACTGGGGCTCGATCGATCCGATGGAGACGTACTTGCCGTCGCTCGTCTCGTAGACGTCGTAGAAGTGCGAGCCGGTGTCCAGCAGGTTGGTGCCCCGCTCGTCGTTCCAGATGCCCATGGCGCGGAAGGCGTGGAACATGGTCGTGAGGACCGCAGCGCCGTCGACCATGGCGGCGTCCACGACCTGGCCCTCACCGGAGCGCTGGGCCTCCAGCAGGGCGCAGACGATGCCGAAGGCGAGGAACATGCCACCGCCGCCGAAGTCGCCCACCAGGTTCAGGGGCGGGATGGGAGCCTCGCCGCGGCGGCCGATGGGTTCGAGGGCTCCGGCCAGGGCGATGTAGTTGATGTCGTGGCCGGCGGCCTGGGCGTACGGGCCCTCCTGGCCCCAACCGGTCATGCGGCCGTAGACGATCTTGGGGTTGCGGGCCTTGCAGTCCTCGGGGCCGATCCCGAGCCGCTCGGCGACGCCGGGGCGGAAGCCCTCCATGATCACGTCGGCCTTCTCGACCAGGGCCAGCACCGTCTCCACGCCCTCGGGGCTCTTCAGGTCGACGCCGATGGAGCGGCGGCCGCGGTTCAGCACGTCGGCGGGGGGCGACTCGGGATCACCACCCATGACCTGGCCGGCCCGGTCGACGCGAATGACGTCGGCGCCCATGTCGGCGAGGAGCATGGCGCAGAACGGGCCGGGCCCGATGCCGGCGATCTCGAGAACGGTGGTGCCCTGGAGCGGTCCCATGGTGGTGGGGTTCCTCTTTCGTGGTGGGGTGGTTCAGTCGGTGTGGAGGGTGGGGCCGACATCGCGCGCCCCCATGTCGGGCGATGCTTGCCGTTCCTTGACTGCTCGGTCAAGAACTCCCCCGCCGGCGCTTCGATGGTCCCGATGTGACCGGATGTGGTCGATCCGGGACCAGCGAAGCGGGGGGTACGGTCGTCGTCGGTGTCGATCCCCGCCGAGGTGCTCGCGTTCGCCCCCGGTCGCGTCAACCTGATCGGGGAGCACACCGATCACACCGGTGGGCGCTGCCTGCCGATGGCGGTGGCCATGGGCGTGACCGTGTGGGGTCGGCGCGGTGGCGACCGGGTGGTGCTGACCTCGGCCGAGGTACCGGGTACGGCGGACGTCGCCCTCGACGTCACCGACCCGGCGGCGGTGGAGCCCGGGTGGGCCCGGTACGTCGCCGGCATCGTGGCCGACCTGCGGCCCGAGGTCGGCCTCACCGGCCACCTGCGGTCCGACGTGCCCGTCGG
>CAZCJT010000492.1:0-2559 GCA_964498565.1 uncultured Acidimicrobiaceae bacterium | reverse complement strand
CCCGAGCCGCACCCGCGCCTCCCTCAGCACCCGACCCACCTGCACGTAGTCCATGGCCACTCCTGTTTCCGGCACCGTACCCCGCGCCGCTATCCACGTCACGTATTTTATTTACACACGGCATATTGACGCCCCGGATACGGCGCGGTAAGGTCCCTGCATCCCTGGAGGCCCGATGCCCGACACCTTCGACGACTATCGCGCCCAGGACGGCGTCAACTGGTCGACCTTGAAGCTGCTCGACAAGAGCCCGAAACACTACAAGCACAGGGTTGAGCACCCCGACGACGGCGACACCGCCTCGCGCGGGATGTTGCGAGCCGTTCACGCGCTCGTCCTCGATCCCGAGCGGTTCGAGGAGCAGTTCTCGATCTTCGACGGGGTCCGGCGCGGCAAGCTCTACGACGCCCACTGCGCGGGCTGGGAGGGCACGACCGTCCTCAACCCGCGCGAGGTCACACTGGCCCGCGCCATCGCCGCCGCCGTCCTCGCCCACCCCGTCGCGTACAGCTACCTGCGCGGCGCCGGCCGGTCCGAGGTCACGATGACCTGGACCGACCCGGACACCAGCCTCCCGTGTAAGGGCAGGGCGGACCGCATCGCCCACGTCGACCCTGACGAGGTGTGGGTGCTCGACCTGAAGACGGTCGGCAGCACCGACGCCCGCGACCTGGGCAGGATGGCCCGCCGCATGATGTGGCACGGCCAGCTCGCCCACTACCTCGTGGGGGTGCGGGCGATGTTCGCCAACTACGTCGGCCGCACGTTCCGGGCGGCGATCATCGCCGTCGAGGACAAGGCCCCGCATGACGTGGGCGTGTTCGTGCTCGACGACGCCACGCTCGAAGCGGGCGAGTCCCTGCGCCGGTCCCTGCTCGCCAGCCTCGCCGCGTGCAGGGCCGCGGACGCATGGCCCGGCCGTCACCCCGAACTGACGACCCTGGAATTCCCCGACTACCTCCTCCCCGAGATGGAGGTCGACGACGACACCCCCGACACGGAGGACCACACCGATGTCCCGTACTGACACCGACACCGAGTTCGACTTCGCGAGCACGCTCAAGGCGAGGTCGGATCAACTCAACGCCGACGATCTCGTCGGCGGGCCCATCACCGTCCAGATCGTCGGGAGCCGCGAGGGCACCGACATCCAGCAGCCGGTGGTCCTCCGGCTCTCGGGCGGACACCAGCCCTGGAAGCCCTGCCTGACGATGCGCCGCTTGCTCGCCATCGCCACGGGGAGCACGTCCACGGCGGCGGTCGTGGGCCGCTGGGTCACGCTCTACCGCGACCCCGAGGTGACGTTCGGCAAGAACAAGGAAGGTGGGGTGCGCATGAGCCACCTGTCCGGCCTCGACCGCACCGTGACCGCCCGGCTCGCCGTGAGCAAGGGCAAGAAGGGCACGTTCAGCGTCGCCCCCCTGCGCACCCCCGACCAGCGCCAGCAGGGAGCGCCGACCGCCAACCTCGAGCGCGTGCTCGAAGACGCGGGCCTCGACCTCGCCGACTTCGACGAGTGGGCCCGGCGCCAGGGCAAGCCCACGAGCGCCGACCTCACCCCCGAGGTCAAGGCGAAGACGGCCGCGTGGCTCACCACGAACCCGGCCAAGCTCGACGAGATCCGCGCCGTCCACGACGAGGCGCCCGACACCGACGACACCAACACCGCCCGCGAACCGGGCGAGGAGTAGACCATGCCCAGCGACCACACCCCCACCCACAACCAGATCGTCGCCGCCGAGGTCCACGCCCTGCACGGCGGCACCCCGACCGGCCTCAAGCGCCAGGTGTTCCGCAGCGTCTTCGCGGGCGTCGACCTGTTCATCGGCCCCAACGGCGCGGGCAAGACGACGCAGGGCCCGCTGGTCCTCGTCACGTCGCAGGAGGGCCTCGCCGAGAAGCCCACCGACACCCGCCGCCCCTACCTGGGCTCGACGCTTCCCCGCGACACGGGCCTGACGGTCACGGTGCGGCTCCCCTCGCGCGAGGAGCGGAGCTGGACCCGCGACCTCGCCGCCACGCGCGGCAACGCGAAGTCCGAGCCCGACGCCACCGCCCGGCTGTACCTGGGCCACCTCCCGACCGCGTGGGACCTGTCCGACTTCGCGTCGGGCACGGCAGGCGACAGGGCCAAGATCCTCGACGCCGCAGCCCGCGCCGGTGGAGTGATTGAGTCCTGGGACGCCGCCACCGCACAGGCCCGCGTGCGAGCCCACATCCTCCCCGCCCTCGTCGACGGCGGGCCGCAGACCGCTCGCGAGCCCGCCGAGGTCGCGCTCACGGACGCCACACTCGCGACCCTCGACGAGTGCATCGCGGCGCTCCCGACCGCCGCGACCGGTGCCGACTGGTTGGGCGCGGCGAAGGTGTGGGCCGAGAAGGAGCAGGCCGACCGCAACGCCGAGCAGAAGGACAAGGGCAGCTATGCCAAGGAGCAGGGCGGCAAGGTCCCACCGAAGGTGGAGGGCGACGACGCCGCCGACCGAGCCGAGCAGGACGCCCTGCTCACGGAGCGCGCCACCGCCAGCCAGATCGAGCAGGCTCGCGAGAAGGCCCGCG
>CAZCJT010000491.1:0-2563 GCA_964498565.1 uncultured Acidimicrobiaceae bacterium | reverse complement strand
GAGGAGCCGTCGCCGCCAAGCGGGCCCTCGACGGCCACACCGGTCGGTGGGACACGAACCCCGACCACTGCGACGATGACCCGCTCGGCCTGCCGGCGACCACCGAGATCCACGTCACCGCCCCCGACGGCGCCCGGCTGCAGGGCCACCGCTGCGGCGACCCCTCGGGGCCCACCGTGCTGCTGGTGCACGGCTACATCGAGTCGGTGGAGTTCTGGGCGCCGGTGGTGCGGCGCCTCGTCGAGGCCGGCCTCGACGTCGTCATCGTCGACCAGCGGGGCCACGGCTGCTCGGAGCGGGGGACGGCCCCGTTCGACACCGACACCCTCGCCGGCGACGTGCGAGCCTGGGCCGAGGGCCTCGACCTCCGCGACGCCATCCTCGTCGGCCACTCCATGGGCGGGGTGAGCGCCATGGCCTTCACCGGCACCCTTCCCGAGGTCGCCGCAGCCCGCCTGCGCGGCCAGGTCCTGGTGGCCACGCTGGCGTTCCCCGAGCCGCTGTTCGGCCTCCCCGACATCCGAGTCGACGCCCGTCGCGTCGTCGGCCTGCTCGAGCGGGTGATGCGGTGGGAGACGCTGGCGCTGCTCTCCGTCTCCCGCGTGTTCGGCACCTGGCCGACCCGCAAGGCGCTGGAGGCCACCCGCCAGGGCATCGTGCGCACCGACCGCCAGACCCGGATCGACGCCATGGCCATGCTCCGCGCCTTCGACCTCCGTCCGGTGCTCGGGTCCATCGACCTGCCCACCGTCGTGGTCGCCGGCACCCACGACCAGCTCACCCCGTTGGCCGGCAACGAGCTCATCGCCGAGCTGATCCCCGGTGCCCGCCTCGAGGTGCTCCCCGGCATGGGCCACATGCTCATGTTCGAGGCACCCGACGCCGTCACCGATGCCATCGTCCAGGCCACCAAGCCCGCCGACGTCATCCGATGAGCGACCACGTGTCCGACACCTTCGACCCCACCGCGTGGGAGGCGGTCGACGGGTTCGAGCTCACCGACATCACGTACCACCGGGCCGTCGACGCCGGCGTCGTGCGGGTCGCCTTCGACCGCCCCGAGATCCGCAACGCGTTCCGCCCCCACACCGTCGACGAGCTCTACCGGGTCCTCGACCACGCCCGGATGAGCCCCGACGTGGGATGCGTGCTGCTCACCGGCAACGGACCGTCGCCCAAGGACGGCGGCTGGGCGTTCTGCTCCGGCGGCGACCAGCGCATCCGGGGCAAGGACGGGTACAAGTACTCCGAGTCCGAGACGGCCGAGGGCATCGACGCCGCCCGGGGCGGCCGGCTGCACATCCTCGAGGTGCAGCGCCTCATCCGCTTCATGCCCAAGGCGGTCATCGCCGTCATCCCCGGTTGGGCCGCCGGCGGCGGCCACTCGCTGCACGTGGTGTGCGACCTCACCATCGCCTCCCGCCAGCACGCCCGGTTCAAGCAGACCGACCTCGACGTGGCCTCCGTCGACGGCGGCTTCGGCTCGGCGTACCTGGCCCGCCAGGTCGGTCAGAAGTTCGCCCGGGAGATCTTCCTGCTGGCCGAGGAGTACACCGCCGAAGCCGCCCATCGCATGGGGATGGTGAACCGGGTCGTCGACCACGACGAGCTCGAGGCCGTCGCCCTCCAGTGGGGTCGGACCATCTGCGCCAAGTCACCCACCGCCACGCGCATGTTCAAGTTCGGCATGAACCTGATCGACGACGGCCTCATCGGCCAGCAGGTCTTCGCCGGCGAGGCCACCCGGCTCATCTACGGCACCGACGAGGCCCAGGAGGGCCGGGACAGCTTCCTCGAGAAGCGCGACGCCGACTGGTCCGGCTACCCGTACCACTACTGATCGGGCGCCGGGTGGTGCGGAACGGGCGCAACGGGTAGGGCCTGCGTCATGGCTGACCAGCGAGAGCCCGAGGCAGACCCCATGGAACCCGTCCCCGGAGCGCCCTCCGACAACACCACCGCCGTCGCCGAGATCGACGACCTGCGAGCGCAGGGCTACGAGGCCGACTACGTCGTCGGCGAGGGCGGCGTGGTGCGCTGCACGACGTGCCGCCACGAGATGCAGCCGGGCGAGGTCGACGTCGACGTGTTCCGGCGCCTCGAGGGAGCCTCGGAGCCCGACGAGATGTCCGCCATCCTCGCCATCACCTGCCACGAGTGCGGCACCAAGGGCATCGTGATGGTCGGCTACGGCCCCAACGCCTCGCCTGACGAGGGCGACCTCCTGCTCGCGGTCGACACGCCCGAGGACGAGGGCACCCGCGGCAGCGTTTGAGAGCGAGTCAGCGGTCGATCGACCGCACCGGCGCCAGCGTGACGGACAGGGGCAGGTGGTCCGACAGCCGGCCGTAGCGCTCGAAACCGGCCTCCTCCGGCGACGGCAGCCAGACCGACACGACGTCGAACCCCTCGGTGACCAGCGCGTAGTCGAGCCGCTGGGTCGGCGGCTCGTCCCGCGGGCCCGGGGCCCAGTTGGTGGCGCCCGGCTCGCCGCCTCCCACCTCCTCCCAGGCGTCGCGCAGGCCGGCGGCGGCGTAGGCGGCGAGCACCGGGGAGCCCGGGT
>CAZCJT010000490.1:0-2568 GCA_964498565.1 uncultured Acidimicrobiaceae bacterium | reverse complement strand
CGTGGTCGACGTGCCGCCGGAGCGGCTGGCCAGCGAGCTCGGCGACGCCTACCTCGAGTTCAAGGCCACCGGGCGGCTGTGACCGAGGACGGGTACGGTCCGCCCCCAGGGGACGGGCGAGGGCGAGTACGGCTGGCTCGGCTCGGTGTGAGCACCGGCGTGTGAGGATGGCCGCCGTGAGCAGGCTCTTCGAGGAGATCGACCGGCGCGACACCCCCATCGGCGAGATCAGCGTGCGCCGCCGGCTGGAGCCCACGCTGCAGATCGACGTCTACGAGGTGAAGCTGGGCGAGGAGCACCTGATGTCGAGCATCTTCACCGTCGCCGAGGAGGAGCTGGCCCGGCTCGGCCTCGCCGCCGTCGAACCGGCGGGCGCGCCCGACGGGCTCGACGTCGTCGTCGGCGGTCTCGGCCTCGGCTACACGGCCCGTGCCGCCCTCGAGGACGACCGCGTCCGGAGCCTCCATGTGGTCGAGAAGCTCGCCGCCGTCATCGAGTGGCAGCAGAAGGGCGTCTTCCCCGACGCCGACCTCCTCACCGGCGACGTCCGGACCCGCCTCGTCGAGGCCGACTTCTTCGCGTGCGTCGCGGATGGCTCACCGTTCTCCGCCGGCGAGCCCGAGCGGTTCCACGCCGTCCTCCTCGACGTCGACCACACGCCCCGCCACGTGCTCCACCCGAGCCACGCCGCGTTCTACGAACCGGCCGGCCTCGCCCGGATGGCGGAGCGCATCCACCCCGGCGGGGTCTTCGCCCTGTGGTCCGACGATCCGCCCGACGAGGCGTTCGTGGCCACGGCCCAGCAGGTGTTCGCCACCGTCGACGCGCACGAGGTGTGGTTCCCGAACTTCCACACCGGCGGGGACGCCATGAACACCGTCTACGTCGCCACGGTGTGAACCGGCACCGGCGCCGTCGCGCCGGACCGGTCCACCTCGGAAGCGGCGGCCTCGCGGCCCAGCCGGACGATGTAGGTGATGAAGGCGACCTCGACCAGGACGCCGACGCCGACCCGGACGGCGGTGGGCAGGGGTGATCCGGTGACGAAGCCCTCGATCAACCCGGCGACCACGAACGCCCCGACCAGGCCGAGCACGACCACGACGGCCTGGCGGCCCTCCTCGGTGAGGGCCTGCACGCGGGGACGGTCCCCGGGATCGATCAGGGTCCAGCCCAGCCGGAGCCCGGCACCGCCGGCGACGATCACGGCGCTGATCTCCAGCAGGCCGTGGGGCAGGATCAGCCCCCAGAAGCGCTCCCACTCGCCGACCGCGTGGAACATGCCGCCGGCGATGCCGACGTTGGCGCCGTTGAAGGCCAGGATCCCGGCCGTGGGGATGCAGGCGAGGATGCCGATGGCGAAGGCGGTGATCGACACCTGGATGTTGTTGAACGTCACCTCGGCCGCGAACTGGCTGGCCGGCTCGGAGGAGTAGTACGCCTCGAAGTCCTCCTCGACGTAGGCAGCCCGCACCGCCTCCGGCGCCGAGGCGTCGAGGGCGGCGTCGCTCGTGGCGATCCACGCACCCACCGCGAACGCCGGGACGAGCGTGAGCAGCGCGGCGGCCAGCACGAAGTGCCGGATCCGCCAGACGGCGCGGGGGAAGGTGACCAGCACGAAGTCCCGCACGGCGGTGCGGGCCGACGAGCGCGCGCCGTAGATGACGGCGTTGGCATCGGCGACCAGCCGGGTCAGCAGCGCGGTGAGCGACGGGTCGGCGTAGGTGGCGCGGGCGTGCGACAGGTGGCCGGACACGCGCTGGTAGAGCTGGACCAGCTCGTCGAGCTCGGCCGGGTCGAGGCGGTCGGACCGACGCCCGCCCCGGCGGGACAGGTGGGCGAGGCGGTCCCATGCCGGCCGGTGCTCGGTGATGTAGCGATCCAGGTCCACAGGTGGCCGGTACCGTACCGAGACGTGACCGTGACCCCGCCCGCACCCGCGCGCCGGGGCGCCGGGGCGGTGGCCGAGGGCATCATCACGCCCGAAGCCGTGCTGCTCGAGTTCGCCGTCGCCGGCCTCGGCAGCCGATCGCTGGCGTTCCTCATCGACCTGGGTGTCCGGGCCGCGCTGCTGTGGCTCGCCTTCCTGGGCACGGCCGCCGGTGGCATCGCCTTCGACGAGACGGTCGTCGTGGTCGTGTCCATCGCCGCCGTCTTCTCCGCCCTGCTGGTGTACCCGGCCCTGACCGAGACGATCTGGAACGGGCGCACGCCCGGGAAGATGGCGATGGGCCTGCGCGTCGTCACCGTCGAAGGCGCCCCCATCCGGTTCCGCCACGCCGCCATCCGGTCGGCCCTGGGCCTGGTCGACTTCCTGCTCGGTGCCGGGACGCTGGCCATCGTCTGCGCCCTCGCCACCCGCCAGAGCCAGCGCCTCGGCGACCTGGCCGCCGGCACGATCGTGATCCGCGAGCGCCAGGTCCGCAGCGACTCCCAGCCGGTCGCCTTCTCGCCGCCGCCGGGGTGGGAGCGCTACGCCGCATCCCTCGACGTGTCCGGCCTCGGCGGCGAGGCCTACGTCGTCGTGCGCTCGTTCCTGCTGCGGGTGCACGAGCTCGACCCCACCGC
>CAZCJT010000489.1:0-2578 GCA_964498565.1 uncultured Acidimicrobiaceae bacterium | reverse complement strand
CTGCGGTCCGGGTGCCGTCGGGGTACTCGACCACCTCGATGGTGAGGCCCTCGGCCTCGGCGGCGGCGACGACCCGGGCGGCGTTGGCGTGCACATCGGCATCCTGCCCGATGGGGGCGCCGCCGGCGGACGCCCCGCTGGCAGACTGGCCCAGTGCGTGCGTGGACGGTGGCTGGGGGACTGATCGAGCACGACGGCCGCCTGCTGCTGGTCCAGAACCAGCGCCGTGACGGCAGCACCGACTGGACGACCCCTGGCGGCGTCGTCGACCCCGGCGAGGAGATCCTCGAGGCGCTGTCCCGGGAGGTGCTGGAGGAGACCGGCCTGTCCGTCACCGGCTGGGAGGGACCCCTCTGGCAGGTCGAGGCCGAGGCCCCCGACATGGGCTGGACCCTGCGGGTCGAGGTCCACCGGGCCACCGGCTTCGAGGGCGTCATCGCCGTGGAGGACCCCGACGGCATCGTCGTCGACGTGGCCTGGCTCGACCTCGACGGCTGCACCGACTGCCTCGCCACCTCCTGGCTCCCGGCACGAGAGCCGATGCTGGCCTGGCTGGGGGAGAAGTGGCTCGAGCCGCGCACCTACCGGTACCGCCTCGAGGGCGCCGACCGGGCCGACGCCAACGTCATCCGGCTGGACTGAGCCGTGGCCAGCGGAGGGGCGGCGCGCACCATCCTCCACGTCGACATGGACGCCTTCTACGCGTCGGTGGAGCAGCTCCGCCGGCCCGAGCTGCGGGGCAAGCCCGTCGTGGTGGGTGGCGCCGGCCGCCGCGGGGTCGTGGCCGCGGCGTCGTACGAGGCCCGGGCGTTCGGGGTGCGGTCCGCCATGCCGTCGCTGCGGGCCCGCACGCTCTGTCCCCAGGCGGTGTTCGTGGCCGGCGATCACGCCCACTACGCCGAGGTGTCGGCCCGCGTCATGGCCATCTTCCGGTCCATGACACCCCTGGTCGAGCCGCTCAGCCTCGACGAGGCGTTCCTGGACGTCACCGGGGCGCTCCGCCTCCACGGCGACGGTCCCACCATCGCCGCCGAGGTCCGGCGACGGGTGCTGGCCGAGGAGGGCCTGACCTGCTCGGTCGGGGTCGCCCCCAACAAGTTCCTCGCCAAGCTGGCCACCGAGCAGGCCAAGCCGTCGGCGTCGGTGCGGGGCCCGATCCCTGGCACGGGCGTGGCCGTGGTGCGCCCGGGTGACGAGCGGGTGTTCCTCCGGCCCCTCCCCGTCGGCGCGCTGTGGGGTGTGGGGCCCCGGACCCTCGAGAAGCTCCACGGTCTCGGCGTGCGCACCGTCGGCCAGCTCGAGCGCCTGCCGCTGGCCCAGCTCGTCCGAGCGGTGGGCGAGGCCCACGGCCGGCACCTGCACGACCTCGCCCACGCCGTCGACCCGCGCCCGGTGGTGCCCGACCAGCGGGCCAAGTCGATCAGCCACGAGGAGACCTTCGTCGAGGACATCGACGACCCCCGGGCCCTGCACACCGAGCTGGTCCGGATGGCCGACGCCGTGGCCCGCCGCGCCCGCCACCACGAGGTCACGGGGCGGACCGTGGCCATCAAGGTGCGCTTCGGTGACTTCACCACGATCACCCGCTCGCTCACGGTGCCCCGGCCGGTCGACTCGGGGCCGTCGATCGTGCGGGCTGCGTCCCGCCTGCTCGACCAGGTCGACATCGCCCCCGGCGTCCGCCTGTTCGGCGTCGGCCTGGCCAACCTGTCCGAGGGCGCACCCCAGCAGCTCAGCCTCGACGACCTGCACCGCACGGACGAGGCGCCGACGGCCGACGGCGCAGCGTGGTCGGCGGTCACCGAGGCCATCGATGCCGTGCGGGCCCGCTTCGGCGACGATGCGCTCCTCCCCGCCGCGCTGGCCGAGGGCGGGTCGCTGCGGGCCAAGCGCTCCGGCGAGCAGCAGTGGGGCCCCGGCGACCCACCGGCATCCGATCCCCGAGACCGGGTATGAGCGTGGCGGATGCACCGCTCCGCGCGTTGTTGCCCACGGGGCGGTGTGCGATGATGGCCCCCGGACTCAGGTGTCCGCCTAGGACCAGAAGAGGTGAGCAGGTGCCCCTTTCCGAGGACGAGGAGCGCATCCTCAAGGACATCGAGCGGGAGTTCTACGAGAACGACCCGGCCTTCGCCCGCGAGGTCCGGGAGACCACGCTCTACAAGCACTCCTGGCGCAACATCAAGCTCTCGCTGGTCGGCTTCGTCGCCGGCCTCGTCCTCCTCGTCGCCGCCCTCTCCAGCTCCTACCTGCTGGCCTTCGGCGGCTTCCTCGTCATGCTCGGCTGCGCCCTCGTCATCGAGCGCAACGCCCGCAACATGGGCCGCGCCGGCCTGGAGACCATGACGAAGAACCTCAAGGCGGGCAACGGCCTGAAGGACTACCTCGGCACCTCGTCGGAGAAGATGCGCGAGCGCTTCCGGCGCGACGAGCAGTAGCCCGCCGCCTCGGCCTCACCGCCGGCGCAGGAGCCGGGGGTCGAAGCGGGTGCGGAACCGGTCGCGTGGCGACATGGTGGCCCGGGTCCCGTCGCCGACCCGGTCGGCCAGCAGCAGCGCCGCCTCGCCGGCCTCGTCGT
>CAZCJT010000488.1:0-2578 GCA_964498565.1 uncultured Acidimicrobiaceae bacterium | reverse complement strand
CGGATCGTCGGCGGCGTCTCGGAGGTGAACGTCGGCGTGCCGGACGGGCTGGTGCGGAACGCCCCGGACCGGCCGGACGTGCGAGCCCCGTCGTGGTCGTGCTCGCGGTCGGGGTCGAGGCTGATGCCGGCGTCGTGCAGTGCCCGCAGGATCTCGGCGTGGCTGCGGAGCAGGCCGACCACGAGCAGCGCCAGCACCCCGACCACGATGGCGAGGAGCGCGACGACGGCGCTCACGGCACGCCCGGCGTCTTCGGCTGCCCGTTCGGGTAGCGCTCGGCGGAACGGCGCAGGTACTCGTCGCTGGCCGCCAGGTAGAGCGCGAGCTCGATGTCTCGGCCGTTGGCGATGTAGTCCACCCAGTAGTCCCTGCCCCCCGGGTCGGGCTGGCGGCCCAGGAACCGCTGGTACAGGGTGGCGACGCGGCGTTGGCGGGACTCGACGGACCCGAAGATCTCGCCGGCCACCGCCTCCCGCGACGTGCCGGCCTGCAGCGCGGCGAGGTGGCGGTCCCGCTCCTCGGCGGTCGGGGCCCGGTCGAGGATCTTCTCGTAGAGGCGGCGGACCAGGGCGGACCGGTCGGAGCCCGACGCGACGAAGAACTCCTCGCTGCCGTAGAACACGACGGCGAGCTGGGCGGCCGTGGTGCCGGACTTCAGCTTCTCGGACCAGAAGGCCCGACCCTCCGGGTCGGGATCCCGGCCGAAGGCCGAGCGGTAGAGGGCCTCGACCACGGTGGCCGTGTACTCGTCGGAGAACGCGAAGGCCCAGGCCACGACGTCGCGGCCGTGGCCCCGGGCCAGCTCGTCGGCGAAGTGCTCGACGCCCTCCTCCTCGCCTTCCCGACCGAGGAAGTCGGGGTACAGGGCACGGACGAAGCCGATCTCGCTCTCGGTCGGCTCGCGCACCGGCTCGAGGCAGGCCCGGTGGTGGTACCGGGTGTTGTCGTCGGTGCGGGCCACCGTGGTGCAGGACGGCTCGAGCTCCCACGGTTTCGTGCAGGTGACCACGCGGCACATGATGGGTCCGACGCAGGCCACGTGGTTGTTGCAGTTGCCGTACCGGAACACGGTGCAACCATCCTTGCGGTTGCCGCAGCTGCGGCACTGGCAGCGCGTGTCCGAGCCCCCGCACACGCCCGACGAGCCGCAGCTGCACGCCGGCGACTGCTTGTTGCAGTCCATGTAGTAGCGGGCGGCGCCGCTGCAGTAGGAGGAGTTGTCGACCTTCCACCAGCCGGCCAGCAGGGTGTCGGGCGGGCACGAGTTCTCGCCGTAGATGGCGCAACAGAACTCGGTGTAGCCGTCGCAGCACAGCGACGAGCAGTCGCAGCTACGGCCGAGGCAGGAGCACACGGCGGCGTAGGCGGTGCCCGGTCGCAGCACGTACGTGGGGCCGCCGACGGTGAGGGCGCTGCCGACCACCGCCGTCTTGGAGATGAAGCCCCGCCGGGCGGTGCGCCGATCGACGAAGGCCGCGGCCCGGTCGGTGAGGGTGGTGGTGAGGCTCACGGTGCGCCTCCGAACGTGCGGACGGGCGGACTGGGATGCCGGCCGCGCAGGAGCCGGGCGGTCTCGGCCGTGAGGGCGGGGGCGACGAGCAGGACGGCGGCGCCGATGGTCAGCAAGGAGACGTAGGCGATGGCGACGAGGATGCCGTCGTCCACGACGTCGACGATGTCGGGCACCCCGGCGACCGCGATGCCGAACCCGGTGGCGGCTGCGATGCCGTTCAGCGCCAGATGGGCGGTGCCGGGAGGGGTGGAGGACGCCCCGAAGCAGCCGCAGCCGGCGTCGGCGTCGCGGGACCGCAGCTGCAGGACGAAGCCGGCGAGGCCCAGGTAGAAGGCACCGAGCCAGGCCGCGGCCAGGCGGTTCGGCACGGCCAGGGCGACGAGGCCGGTGGCCGCCTCCACGGCGCCGAGGGCCATGCCGGTGACCGGGCGGCCCCGCCAGGGGATCGGTAGGCGAGCGTGGGCCATCGCCGAGGCGGCAGCTGCGGGGGCCACCAGCTTCTGGATGCCGCTGACGACGAGGACGAGCGCGAGGAGGTGCAGTGGTGCAGCGAGCACGGCCGTCCAACCTATTGGGCGCGCTGTCACTGCCGAGGTCCGGTCGCCCCCCGGTACCTTGCTGCGGCGTGAGCACGCGTCGCCTGATCATCGCCGCCCTGCTGTGCGGGCTGGCCATCCTCGTGGCGTTCAGCGTCCAGTTGCTGCTGGTCCTGTAGGTCAGGAGATCCGGGCGTGGGCCCGGCGCTGGAAGTGCACGAAGGGGACCGGCCCGCCGTCGTCGTGGCCCTCGTCGGCACCCACCATCACCACGAGGTGATGCACCAGGGTCTCGGGGTCGAGGGCCACGAACCGGTGGTCGTCGACGGGGTGCAGGGTGAGCGTGCGCTCGCACATCCCGGCCTGGAGGAACAGCTCGTCGGGGATGATGGTCATGCGCAGCGTCCCCTCCTGGCCGCCGGCGATGGCCAGCCGCTGGTGCATGCGCTCGTAGATGCCGGTGTAGCGGGCCGGATCGGGGCCCTGGCCCGCCGGCAGCGGCTCGGGCGGCGGGGGCGGCGCGCATCCG
>CAZCJT010000487.1:0-2583 GCA_964498565.1 uncultured Acidimicrobiaceae bacterium | reverse complement strand
GCTCGGCGTCCTCGGCATCCTCGGCCTCGCCGACCACGACGAACTCGTCGCCACCGATGCGGGCGGCCACGTCGCCCCGCCGCACCGCCGCCTCCAGCCCGCCGGCGACGTGCACGAGCAGCTGGTCGCCGACCCGGTGACCGAACCGGTCGTTGACCGCCTTGAAGTGGTCGACGTCCAAGAAGGCCACGGCGACGCCGATCCGGTGCCGCTGCCCCAGCAGGAGCGCCAGCTGGCGGAACAGCAGGTCGCGGTTGGCCAGCCCGGTGAGCGGATCGTGGTCGGCGCGATGCTCCAGCTCGACGACCAGCTCGGCCGCCCGGGCCTGGGCCGCCTTCAGCTCCTCGATGTCGGTGCAGGTCCCGAACCACTTGGTGATGGTGCCGTCGGCGTCGCGCAATGGCAGCGCCCGGCCCAGCATCCAGTGGTACACGCCGTCGTGCCGGCGCAGGCGGTACTCGATCTCGTAGGGCTCGCCGGTCCGGGTGGCCTCGGCCCAGAGGCGGTGGGCGATCGGCCGGTCCTCGGGGTGGAACGGCGGGTTCCAGCCGTCGCCGAGGCTCTCTTCGAGCGTCAGGCCGGTGAAGTCCATCCACTGCTGGTTGAAGTGCACGTGGTAGCCGTCGGGCCGGGTGATCCACACGATCTGGGGGAGCGTCTCCACCAGCGTCGCCCACTCGCGTGCCGCGGCCTGCGCCACGTCGAGCTCGGACCGCAGCGCCGTCACCTCAGCCTCCAGCTGTGGAACGCGGCCTGACCCGGCGGGCACCGGATCGGCGTCCGCCCCAGCGGCCTCGTGATCCATCGATCCATCCTGCGCCGACCACCGCCCGGTGACCAGGGCACATCGGCCCGGCACGCCTGGCCCGTTCGGGCCAGTCGGGTGGGCGCCATCGCGACCGGGGCGTCCCCGGTCGGGTCGCTGAGGTTCCGTACCCTCGGAGGGATGCGACGCCCGGCCCGCCGGTCGATGGACCCCATCGACCTCGACCCCCGCCGACCCCGGTACCCGGTGGTCGGCGCGGTCCACGGCACGTCGATCACGCACCTGCCGAGCGGGACGGTGGGTGTCGTCGAGCGCTTCCTGAACTCCCAGCTGCAGGTCCGGGACCGCACCGGGTACGTGCACACGTTCACCGTCGTCCCGGGGGAGTTCGCCATCGACGGGGTGGCGTGCCATCCGGTGTTCGGGTCCACGAAGGGCGAGCCGGAGCGGCGGATCTCGGCGTCGGGCTCCATCGCCGTCCGCCACGACGCCCGCGTCGCGCGCGCCAGCCGGATCCTGGTCGAGGGCGTCCACGACGCCGAGCTGGTCGAGAAGATCTGGGGTGACGACCTGCGCCACGAGGGCATCGTCGTCGAGCGCCTGGACGGCATGGACGATCTCGCCGGGGTCGTGCGCGACTTCCGCCCCGGACCGACGCGTCGCCTCGGCGTCCTGCTCGACCACCTCGTCGACGGGTCCAAGGAGTCACGCGTCGCTGCGACCGTGCAGCACCCCCACGTGCTCGTCACGGGCACCCCCTACGTCGACGTGTGGCAGGCGGTGCGACCGTCGGTCGCCGGCATCGAGGCCTGGCCGGCCGTCCCGATGGGCGAGCCGTGGAAGGAGGGCGTGCTCGTCCGCCTCGGCCGGGGCGGCCAGCACCCCGGCCAGTTCTGGCGCGAGCTCCTGGCGAGCGTGACGACCTACGCCGACCTCTTCCCGCCGCTCGTCGGCGCCGTGGAGCAGCTCATCGACTTCGTCACCGAGATCGAGCAGGGCTGATCGTCGGCGCAGGCGACGACGCCTGCCGCGGAATAGTTGCACGCACAACGATGTTGGACGTGGCGGACCCGCAAGGAACGGAGATCACCATGCAGCACATCGAGCTCGGCATCGACACCTTCGGTGACGTCACGGTCGACGCCACCGGCACGGCCGTGCCCCAGCCCCAGGTCATCCGCGACGTCGTCGAGGAGGCCGTGGTGGCCGATCAGGTGGGCCTCGACTTCTTCGGACTCGGCGAGCACCACCGCGAGGACTTCGCCGTGTCCGCACCCGACGTCGTGCTGGCCACCATCGCCGGCCGCACCGAGCGCATCCGGCTGGGGTCCGCCGTCACCGTCCTGAGCTCGGACGACCCGGTCCGGGTGTACCAGCGCTTCGCCACCCTGGACGCGCTGTCCGGCGGCCGAGCGGAGGTCATCCTCGGCCGCGGCTCGTTCACCGAGTCGTTCCCGCTGTTCGGATACGAGCTGCGCGACTACGAGGTGCTGTTCGAGGAGAAGCTCGACCTGTTCACCCAGCTGCTCCGTGAGGAGCCGGTCACGTGGTCGGGCACGACGCGGGCCGCCCTCGACGGCCAGCGGGTGTTCCCCACCACCGGGTCCGGCCTCCGCACGTGGGTGGGCGTCGGCGGCAGCCCCGAGTCCGTCCTGCGCACCGCCCGGCACGGGCTCCCCCTGATGCTGGCCATCATCGGCGGTGACCCGCTGCGCTTCGCTCCCTTCGCCGACCTGTACCGCCGTGCGCTCGACGAGCTGGGCCGGCCACCGCTGCCCATCGGAATCCACAGCCCGGGCCACGTGGCCGAGACCGAC
>CAZCJT010000486.1:0-2593 GCA_964498565.1 uncultured Acidimicrobiaceae bacterium | reverse complement strand
GGGAGCGCCCCCGCGAGCACCCCGGTGATGTGCCGCAGCCACGGCACGGTCTGATCGCCGTCGGTCACCAGGATCGGCGCATCGACGGCGGCGAGCGCCCGGACGTCGATCGCGTCCCAGCCGGGAGCGGCGACCATGTCCAGGAACGTCCCGACGTTCGCGACGTACGCGGTGCGAACGTCCTCGGGGATCACGGCCCAGGCGCCCGGCCCGACCGCCGCCTCCTCGACGAAGCGGGCCACGCCCTGCTCGACGGACCCGTGGACGAGCTCGGCCACGATGGAGTCGGTCAGCGCCCGCACCGCTTCGAGGTCGGCTGCGTGCGCGTCCTCCAGCAGCGAGACCAGCGGGGGCTCGTGGACCACCACGCTGCGGACGAGGTCGGGACGGCGTGCCGTCAGCCCGAGCGCGATCGACGCTCCGTACGAGCTGCCGACGAGGTGCACGGGTCCGACGCCGAGCCACTCGATCAGCGCCGCCAGGTCCAGCTCGTCCCGGCCGCGGCCGGAGCGGGCGGTGCCCCGCTCGCTGCGGGTGTGGCCACGGCGGTCGTACGCGACCACGTCGTAGGTGCGCTCGAGCTCCGGCACGACGAACGCCCAACCGTCGGCGTCGGTCCAGCTGCCGTGGACCAGGACGAGCGGCTCGCCGGCGCCGCTGCGGCGCACGTGGAGGCGGGCGCCGTCGTCGGGGACGGCGAAGGTCGTGGCGTTCATGACGCGACCTCGGTCCAGAAGTCGTGGACCGCGGCGTTCCACTCCTCCGGCCGCTCCTGGAACGGCTGGTGCGCCTCCCCCGGCTGCAGCACGAAGCGGGCGCCGGGGATGCGGTCGGCCACGGCGCGGCCGAGCGTGGGTCGGGAGACCAGGTCGAGCTCCCCGGCGAGGACGAGGGTCGGCACGTCGATCGCGTGGACGCGGTCGATCGTGTCGTGCGACGTCCAGCAGTCGAGCTGGCGGACGAACGCCTCGGTCGACTGCGGGTGGGGGAACGCGAGCGCCTCGTCGATGATCGCGGCGACGAGGCCTTCGCCGTGGGCCCGGGGGGTGTAGATCCACAGGAAGAAGGCCTCGAGCATCGATCGCTCTTCGGGCGCCGCGGCGGGGAGCCAGCGCCACGAACCGGTGGCCGCCCGGCCGTACGCGTCCAGCTGCCCCCACGTGCTCTGCAGCACCACGCTGCGGACGAGCTCGGGGTGGCGGAGGGCGAGCTCCTGGGCGGTGATGCTGCCCCCGGAGAACCCGGCGACGTGGACGGGACCCAGGCCGAGTGTGCGGATCACGGCGGCGGCGTCGTCGGCCATGTCGGGCACGGTGAAGTCCTCGGGGATCATCGACGACCGGCCGGCGCCCCGGTTGTCGAAGGCGGTCACGCGGTACCGGTCGGACAGGCCGGCGAGCTGCAGCTCCCAGGCCTCCACCGGGTCGGTCAGGCCGGCGATCAGCAGCACGTCGGGCCCCTGGCCTCGTTGCTCGTACCAGAGCTCGGCGTCGCCGACGGACACGAACCCGCTGGTGGCGGCGGAGTCGGTGGTGGTCGCGGAGTCGGTGGTGGTCGCGGTGTCGGTGGTGGTCATCTGTCTCGGTCCTCCTCGTGCCGGCCGCCGATCGGCCGGTCACCCGAGACGGCGTGAGCTGCGGGCTCACGACGTGACGGGCGATCTCACGCCGAGGGAGGTGAACGAACACCACCCAGTCCAGGAGGACGAACCCCCATGACCCTGCCCCAGCTCCACGACCGCCCCTACGTCACCGACGGCGGCCTCGAGACCACGCTCGTCTTCCACGACGGGATCGACCTGCCCGACTTCGCGGCCTTCCCCCTGCTGGACGACGAGCGGGGCCGACTCGCCCTGTTCCGGTACTACGCCCCCTACGTCGAGGTCGCCCGTCGCCTCGGCACCGGCATCGTCCTCGACACGCCGACGTGGCGGGCCAGCCTCGACTGGGGCCCGCGGCTGGGCTACGACGCCGAGGCCCTCGCCGAGGTGAACCGGCGCGCGGTCGCCTTCATCGACGGCCTCGCCACCGAGAACCCCGACGTCGCCGTCGTCCACAACGGCGTCATCGGCCCCCGCGGCGACGGCTACGTCGTCGGCACGGCGATGTCCGCCGACGAGGCGGCCGGCTACCACGCCCTGCAGGCCCGCGCCTTCGCCGAGGCGGGGGCGGAGATGGTGACCGCGGTGACCATGACCTACTCGGCCGAGGCCGTCGGCATCGTGCGGGCCGCCACCACCGTCGGGCTCCCCGTGGTGATCTCCTTCACCGTGGAGACCGACGGCCGGCTGCCGAGCGGTGAGGCGCTCGGCGAAGCCATCGAGGCCGTCGACCGGGCCACCGACGGTGCCGCCGCGTACTTCATGGTGAACTGCGCCCACCCGACGCACTTCGCCGACGTCCTCACCGGCCCGTGGACCGACCGGGTGCGCGGCATCCGCGCCAACGCCTCGAAGATGAGCCACGCCGAGCTCGACGAGGCCGAGGAGCTGGACGAGGGCGACATCGGCGAGCTGGCCGGCGACTACGCCGGCCTGGCGGCCCGCCTGCCCGGGCTGGCGGTCATCGGTGGCTGCTGCGGCACCGACCACCGC
>CAZCJT010000485.1:0-2598 GCA_964498565.1 uncultured Acidimicrobiaceae bacterium | reverse complement strand
CGCCCCACCATCGTTCGGGGCGCGATCATCGCCGACGGTCCGGGCCTGCACGGCGGAGGCCCCGGCCCGACCTCGCCCATGCTGTTCCGGCCCGCTTCGGACGGCACCACGCCCGATCCCGTCGCCATGGTCGAGCTGGCCACCGACGTGCGGCCACCGGACTACGCCCGCAGCTTCGCCTGGCAGGCCAGCGCCCTGTCCGGGCTCGAGACCGCCATCGCCATCGCCGCGGTGAACCGGCCGCCGTGGCTGGCCGAGGTGGCAGCGCAGCCCGGGGTCGTGGAAGCCGACGTCCCGACCGCGCTGGCCTTGTTCGCACGCAGCTGAGGCGGCCTGGCCGCGACCGGAGGTGTCGGCGCGGCGGAAGTAGCGTCGACTGCACCCATGGACCGCTACCAGTACCTGCTCGTCATGGCGGCGTGCGTCGTCGTCACCCTGCCGCTGGAGTTCGTGTTCCGGGCGCGCGTGTACCGCCGACCCCGCCGACTGCTGCGTGCCGTGCTGCCTGCGGTGGCCGTGTACCTGGTGTGGGACCTCGTCGCCATCGCTCGCGGCCACTGGACCTTCGACAAGCGCTGGGTCACCGGCTGGCGCATCCCCGGCGACGTCCCGGTGGAGGAGCTCGCGTTCTTCGTGGTGATCCCGCTGTGCGCGCTGTTGACGTTCGAGGCTTCGCGGCACACGCTGAAGCGGTGACCGGTCGATGAGCTACGAGTACGCCATCCCCGCCGTCCTGTCGGCCGTGGCCGTGGTCGCCCTCGAAAAGCGGGTCCTTCGCACGGGGCTGTTCCGCAGCCCGTCGTACTGGTGCACGATGGGCATCAGCGCGTTCTTCATGGTGCCGGTGAACGGGTGGCTGACGAAGCTGTCGGCCCCCATCGTGCGCTACGACCCGGACGAGAAGACGCCGTGGAGGTTCCCGTGGGACATCCCCGTCGAGGACTACTTCTTCGGCTTCTCGCTGCTGACGCTGGTCCTGCTGCTCTGGGTCCGTCAGGACACCGACGACGACCCGGCACCGTGGCGGGGCGGTGAGGCACCGTGAGCGCGGTCCTCGTGGCGCTCGTCGCCTTCACCGCGATGGAGCCGCTGACCTACCTCACCCACCGCTACGTGATGCACGGCCTCGGCCGCCGCCTGCACCGCTCGCACCACCGCCGTTGGGCGGGGCGCACCCCGGGGGAGTCCTTCCTCGAGGCCAACGATGCGTTCCCCGCCGTGTTCGCCGGGACGGCGATGGTGGCCTTCGCGCTCGGCTTCAACGTCGACGTCCTCGGTCTGCTCGTGCCGATCACCGTGGGCGTCACGCTCTACGGGGCGGCCTACGCGCTCGTCCACGACGGCTACATCCACGGCCGGTTGCCGGCACCGTCCCGGCGCCCGATCCTCGACCGGCTCGCTGCCGCCCACGAGCTGCACCACCGCTTCGGCGGCGAGCCCTACGGGATGCTGGTGCCCATCGTCCCGGCGTCCGTGCGGGCCAGGGCCGCGGCGGCCCAGGAGCGCGAGCTCACACGCAGCGGCCGTCGCTGACGCCCCGGCGGCACAGGGTCGTGGCCTCGATCGTGCGGAGGCGGAACGAGTCGCTGCCCTCCTCCTCGGCGAAGAGGTGCAGCCGCTCCCCGAGCGCGGCATCGTCCCCGAGGCCCACGACGTCGACGGTGATCTCGCCGAGGTCGCCCACCGTGGGTCCGTCGACCACGACGACCTCCGGCTCGGGCTCGCCGGCCTGGTACCGCTGCGCCACCACCTGATCGACGAGCTGCACCAGCGTCTCGGCGCGCGGCCGGTCGGCGACGTCGGGGTACTGCTGGGCGGTGATGTCCTGCGCGTCGGCGAGGTGGGCGAGGAACGCGATGTTCGCCCACCCGCTCGTGCCGTCGGCGGTGACCTCGGCCCAGATCGAACCGTCGTCGACCTGGCGGTTGTGGCCCGATGGGGCGATGCCCTCGGCCAGGGGATCGAGCTCGGCGACGACCGCGGCGCCCGGGTCGGGCGCAGCACGCAGGTTGAGCTGGTCGTCGGCGGCGACGCCCACCACGGCCAGGACGGTGCCCTCGTAGGGGAAGAGCTCGATGCGCTCGCCGGGCAGCTCGCCGGTCGTCGTCGCCGAGGGCGTGCTGGGCGCCGCCGTGGTGGACGTGGTGCCCTCGTCGGCAGCCGTGGTGGACGTCGACGAGTCGGCGGAGGCCTCCGTGTCGTCGTCGCCGCAACCGGCGAGCAGCAGGGAGGCGGCGAGCAGGCAGGGGAGCAGCGTGCGCATGGGGCCACGGTACGGCCGACGCTGCCTCAGGCCCGGGAGGTCGGCCCGAGCGGCTCCGTGCCGTCCCACGTGCCCGACCACGAGATCGGCGCGAACCGGGCGAAGAGCTCCTCGCCGTACCAGTTCTCGTCGCGGGTCCGACGGACGACGTCCAGGTGCTCGGCCGACCGGTAGGAGAAGCGCTGCATGGCGTCGACGTCGCGCCACAGGCTGAAGGTGGCCTGCCGGCCCACCGGGACCTCGCCGATGCCGGCGGCCTGGAGCAGACCGTCGACCGAGCCGAGGTGCGCGTCCACCGGCGGCACCGCGCGCAGGAACGCCGGCAGCCGACGCCA
>CAZCJT010000484.1:0-2613 GCA_964498565.1 uncultured Acidimicrobiaceae bacterium | reverse complement strand
AGCGGCCCGGTGGTCGGTGCGGCGCAGGTCGCCGGGCGCGGGGAGCTCGGGGGTCCAGTCGCCGGAGCCGTCGAGCAGGTCGAAGCCCTCGACCTGCAGCGAGCGGTCGATGCGGGTGACGAGCATGACCCGATTGTGGGGCAGCCAGCCGCTGGGCACCGTGCCGGCGGCCTCGACGTAGCCGAGGAGCTGCTCGAGCTGGTCGCCGGCGAGGCGCACCGCGGCGGGACCGGCGATGAGGGCACCGGCGGGGTCGGTGAGCATTCCTTCCGGGTGGCGGAGGTCGACGGCGACGGTGGGGCCGGCCACGACCCGGGTGGAGCCGTCGTCGAGCTCGACGGTGGCGGCGGCGGTCCGGTGGGCGCGCACGCACCTGGCCTTGAGCGAGTCGCGGGAGGTGGTGGTGACGAACCGCCCAGCCTGCACCACACCGGCCTGCATCGTGACGTGCGGTCCCGAGCGGGTCGTGACGGCGTAGGCGGCGAAGCCGTCGCTGGCCTGGACCGGCTCGCCGGCGAGGTGCTCGACGGCGGTCACGCGTCGACCCGCACGACCTGCTGGGAGTGGCTCTGCATGCCGTCGCCGACCGACGCGGGGTCGACGCCGAGGCGGCGGTAGAGGCGCTCGGCGAACACGTCGCCGGTGCGGGCCATGCTCGACGTCATCACCCGCTCGACGGCCCGGCGTGACATGGCGGGGAGGGGCAGGTCGACGTGCAGCGTGATGTCGATGGAGAGGTGCGTGCGGTCGGGCCCGGCCTCGGTGAGCTCGTAGACGCCGTCGGCGCCGGCCCGCTCCACCTGCCCGGCGGGCGGGGCGTGTCGGAACGTGATGCGGGCCGGCTCCTCGAAGACCATGTGCTCGGTGAAGGACGGGGCGACCTCGACGCCGAGGGCCTTGATGCCGCTCAGCTGCCAGCACCACCGGTCGCCGTCGACGGAGATGCCGGCGAGCAGCGGGGTCATCTCGGTGAGGCACTGGGGATCGGTGAGCACCTCCCAGACGGCGGAGCGGGGGACGGGCATGTCGCCGCTGGACACGTTTCGGGTCTGGAAGCAGGTCACGGAGGGGCTGTACCCGTGGGTGCCCCCCGGTCATGCGCCGCTGCGACCTCGCTCAGACCAGGTGCCGCCGCAGGAACACGTAGAGCAGGGCGTGCATGGTGGCCTGCTGGGCGGCGTCCGCCGCGCCCCCGTGCCCGCCTTCGGTGTTCTCCCAGTACGTGACGTCCTTGCCCAGATCCTGGAGCAGGGCGGCCATCTTGCGGGCATGGGCAGGGTGGACCCGGTCGTCGCGGGTGGACGTGGTGAGCAGGATGGGCGGGTGCTGCCGATCGGGGTCGACCTGGTGGTAGGGCGACCAGCCCTCGAGGTAGGCCCAGTCGTCGGGATCGTCGGGGTCGCCGTACTCGGCCATCCACGACGCCCCGGCCAGCAGGAGGTGGTAGCGGGCCATGTCGAGCAACGGCACCTGGCACACGATCGCGCCCCACAGCTCCGGGGAGCGCACGTACATGTTCCCGACCAGCAGCCCGCCGTTGCTTCCACCGGTGCATCCGAGCTGGGCCGGCGTGGTGACCCCCCGCTCGACGAGGTGCCGGGCGACGGCCTCGAAGTCCTCGTAGACACGCGGTCGACGGTCCCGCAGACCGGCCTGGTGCCACGCCGGCCCGTACTCGCCGCCGCCCCGGATGTTGGCGAGGGCGTAGGTGCCGCCCTGCTCCAGCCAGGCCCGGCCGAGCACTGGCGCGTACGCGGGCAGGCGGGGGACCTCGAAGCCGCCGTAGCCGGACAGCAGCGTCGGCCGGGGCGTGGCCGAGCCGCCTTCGGAACCGACCTCGAAGTAGGGGATCCGGGTGCCGTCGGCGCTGGTCGCGAAGTGCTGCGTGATGGCCAGGCCCTGGCCGTCGAAGCGCTCGGGGGCCCGCCGGAGCAGCTCCGGCGGCTCGTCGCGGTCGCCGACGTGGACCCGGTACAGGGACTCGGGCGTGAGGAAGTCGTTGCCGATCAGCCACACGTCGTCGCAGGTGTCGGCATCCACGGCGGCGACGGCGATCGACCACACGTCGGGGACGTCGGTGAGCGGGGTGGCCGGCCACTCGCCGCCGTCGGCGGGCGTCACGACCTCGATGCGGTTCCGCACGTCGTCGAGCACGTCCAGCACCAGGCGCGAGCGAGTCCATGCGTACCCGGCCAGGGCCCGGCGTTCGGTGGGGGTGAACACGGTGATGGGCTGCGCCTCGCCGGCGAGGAAGCCGTCGACGTCGGCCACGAGCAGGGAGCCGGCCGGGTGGACGCGGTCGCCCACCGTCCAGTCCTTGCGCAGCGAGAGCGTGAGCCACGGCCCGTGGGCCGACACCTCCACGTCGACGGGGACGTCGATGCGGACGGGAGCCGATCCCGCCGGGGCGCCGTCGGGGATGATCCAGGTCTCGGCCGTGTAGAAGTCGAGGGCCCGCTGGAACAGGTGGTGCTCGCCGCCGGGCATGGTCCCGACGGCAACCCCAACGGCGATGTCGGACTCGTCGCCCTCGAACACGACCTCGGCGTCGTCGAGCGCGGTGCCGCGCCGCCACCGCCGGACGGTGCGGGGGTACCCCGAGCGGGTGAGGCT
>CAZCJT010000483.1:0-2613 GCA_964498565.1 uncultured Acidimicrobiaceae bacterium | reverse complement strand
GGGTCGTCCGCCGCGGATGTCCCGCCCGGCCCGGCCGGAGCGCCGCAGCCTCGTCCTCAAGGCGTTCCTCGCCGTGCTCCTGCTCGCCGTCGTCGGCAAGCTCGTGCACGTGCAGGTCATCGAGCCCGACCGCTTCGTCGAGGTCGGCCAGAGCCAGCGCCTGCGCACCGTGCGCCTCGACGCCGACCGCGGCCGCATCCTGGACCGGGAGGGCCACGACCTGGCCCTGTCCGTCCTGCGCCCCTCGGTGTTCGCCGACCCGAGCCAGATCGAGGACCCGCTGGCCAGCGCCCGGGTCCTGGCCCCGGTGTTGGGCATGGACGTCGCCGACGTGGCCGAGATCCTCGACCGGGACAGCCGCTTCGCCTACCTGTCACGCCGCATCGACGACGACCTCGCCGCGAAGGTCGTCGAGCTCGACCTGCCCGGCGTCCACCTCCTCGAGGAGCCCGCCCGCTTCACCCCCTCCGAGGAGCTGGCCCGGTCCATCATCGGCCGGGTCGCCCCCGACCAGACCGGCTCCACCGGCATCGAGCTGATCTTCGACGACGTGCTCACCGGCACCCCCGGCGAGATGACCTACGAACGGGCCCGTGACGGCGGCACCATCGCCGCCGGCGGCCAGACCCGCGTCGCGCCCCGGTCGGGCAGCGACGTCGTGCTCACCCTCGACCGCAGCCTCCAGTACGAGACGGAGCGGGTGCTGTCGGCCGAGGTCGACGCCCTCGGCGCCAAGGGCGGCACGGTCATCATCAGCCAGCCCGAGAGCGGTGAGATCCTCGCGCTCGCCAACATCACCCGGAACACCGACGACGAGATCATCACGGCCGGCGCCAACCGGGCGGTGATCGACGTCTTCGAGCCCGGGTCGGTGAACAAGGTGATCACCATCGCCGCCGCGCTCGAGGAGGGCCTGGTCGAGCCCGACACCGAGCTCGTCGTGCCCGACAACCTGCAGGTCTCGGACCACCGCTTCTCCGACGACCACTCGCATCCCGCAGCGCCCATGACCGTCACCGAGATCCTCGCCCAGTCGTCCAACGTCGGCACGATCATGCTGGCCAAGGACCTCGGCAAGGACCGCATCGACCAGTACCTGCGGTCCTTCGGCTTCGGCACCCGCTCGGCGCTCGGCTTCCCCGACGAGTCACCCGGCCTCCTGCTGCCGCCGGCGGACTGGTCGGGCACGTCCATCGGCTCCATCCCGATTGGCCAGGGCATCGCCGTCACCGCCATGCAGATGCTCGACGCCTACAACGTGCTGGCCAACGACGGCCTCCACGTCCCGCCCCGGCTGGTGGCGGCCACGGTCGATGCCGACGGCACCCGCACCCCGGTGGGCCAGGACGAGCCCCGACGGGTCGTCTCGGCCGAGACCGCCCAGCAGGTGCGTTCGATGCTCGTCGAGGTGGTCGACTCGGGCACGGGGCAGCGGGCCCAGGTGCCCGGCTACTCGGTGGGCGGCAAGACCGGCACCGCCCGCAAGCCCCAGAACACCGGCACCTACCGCGACGCCGCCGGCAACTACCACTACGTCGCCGCCTTCACCGGCATGGTCCCCGCCGAGGATCCCGAGCTGTCCATCATCGTGGTCATCGACGAACCCACCGCCACCATCTACGGCGGCTCCGCCGCCGCCCCCGTCTTCGCCGACCTGGCGAAGTTCGCCCTCAACCGCTTCCGGATCCCACCGGCAGGCTCGTGATGCTGCTGTCGGACGCGGCCGAGGGCCTCGCCGACGCCGGCATCGACCACGACGTGCGGGGCGACGTCGAGATCGCCGCCGTCGTCCACCGCAGCGAAGCCGAGGTGGCCGGTGCGCTCTTCTGCTGCGTGCCCGGGAGCCGGGTGGACGGCCACGACCTCGCCGCCGACGTCGTCGCCTCCGGCGCCGTCGCGCTGCTGGTCGAGCGTCCCCTCCCCCTCGACGTGCCCCAGGTGGTCGTGCCCTCGGTGCGAGCCGCGATGGGTCCGGTGGCGGCCCGCTTCTGGGGCGACCCCAGCCGCGACCTCGACGTGATCGGCATCACCGGCACGAACGGCAAGACGACCACTGTGGCCATCCTGCGTGCCGTGCTCGAGGCCGACGGCCGGCGGTGCGAGGTGGTGGGCACCCTCACGTCCCGACCGGGCTGGCCGCCCACCACCCCCGATGCTCCCGAGCTGCAGGCCCAGCTCGCGGCGTGGCGCGACGAGGGTGTCGACGCCGTGGCGATGGAGGTGTCCTCGCACGCCCTCGCCATGGGCCGCGTCGACGGCACCTGGTTCGCCGCCACCGGCTTCACGACCCTCGGGCACGACCACCTCGACCTGCACGGCGACATCCAGTCGTACTTCGAGGCCAAGGCGTCCCTCTTCCGTCCCGACCGCACGCGCCGGGCCGCCATCCGGGCCGACGACGAGTGGGGCGCCCGCCTGCTCGACCGGGTGGAGCGGACCGAGGTCGAGGTGCGCCCGTACCGCATCGACGACGCCGTGGACCTGACCCCCGTGGGCGCCGGCATGCGGTTCGTCCTCCGGGGCGAGCCGGTCGAGCTGCCCCTGACCGGTCGCCACAACGTGGCCAACGCCCTGTGCGCGGCGGCCATCGCCGACTGGCTCGGCACCACCCCC